>JAJZTU010000353.1 GCA_021848765.1 Bacillota bacterium | reverse complement strand
CTGCGGGAATTACCCCGGAAAATGACTCCCCGGAATCACTAGCCACACCTAAGGCCATAAGGCTGCTGGTAGACGAAGATATTCCTCTGGAGAGAGTTACCATGAGCTCAGACGGCAACGGCAGTTTGCCCCGTTTCGATAACGGCGGAAACCTGGTAGGAATGGAAGTAGGCTCTGTCAAAGTTCTTTGGGAAGATATTTGTAAAGCAGTGAAAGAAGAAGGGGTTCCCCTGGAGACGGCCCTGAGACTGATAACCGTAAACCCGGCAAGGCTGTTAGGACTCCATCCTCAAAAGGGCACAGTCTCTGTGGGCGCCGATGCCGATTTGGTACTGCTGACCCCAAGCCTGGAGATCGATACAGTGATTGCCAAAGGCAAGGTAATGGTGCAAGGCGGGCAGGCAATTGTGAAGGGAACCTTTGAGGAATAGCAGGTGACAAATGTTTAGGCTGTTATCTCAGCATAAACTTTTGGAGGAATTGTGTCTAAGTCCTCTTTCTTTTCCAATATACACTCTCTCGTTTATGTTTAATGCCATTTATCCAAACAATTGCTTCGTCTTCGTTAACCTCAAACACTAGAATAACTTGGTAAAGCCCCAGCCTTGCCCAATGACCTCTCAATTTGCCTGTCATGATTGGTTTGGCGGTAAGAGTTGGTGTAAATAACAGCCGGGTAAACGAATCCAAATAAATTCGTTCCTTCACATCCGGCGGATAGGCGAGAATACGGCTGAGTTCATCCAAAGCTGTTTGCGACCAATAGACGTTATAGGTTTTGTTCATGCTCAAATTCCTTGACCTTGCTGCGTAAATATTCCAATCCCGCTTCTTGACCGTATATGCGTCCATTCTCACGGTCTTTGCGGCTTTGTTGAACTTGTCGAATGAGATCAGCATCCTCCGCGAGCGATGCGACATCCAATTGTTCCAGATCGTTTTTTTCCCGTTTCATATTCAAATACCCGATAAAATCAAACACTTCGAGTGCGTCTTGTTCGGGGATTTGGTCGATCATTCGCTTCAACTCTTCCCGGTCTACACTCATACCGTTCACCGCCTTTCAATTGCGCCAACAAATGTACTATTCCCATTATACCACAAAAAGAGCAGGGCTAAGACAGAAAAGATGCCAACCGCAACCTGAAATTGGGTCGCTGGGGCGTAGGAACACCCCATCCCCTCCTGACCCGAATGTACAGGCTTTTCGGCTAAGGGATTAGGGTCGAGGCCAATTGAATCAGGGTATCATCAAACCATCCAGATTAGCATCTTTCGGAATGTACCCCGCCTCTGCAGCAAGGTCGGCAAATTCCTTGAGCACAGCTTTATCCACAATTGAGGTCACCCGGTTACGGCTAAAGGCTTTTACCAGAACCTTAGCATCAAGCTCTTTTTTAGTCAGCTTTTTGATCTGCCGGTTTACAATCCTCATGCTCTCCTCCGGCTCTTGCTGAATAAACTGAATAGCCTCCTGATGGCCTTTTAGAAAGCTTCGCAAAAGCTCCGGATGCTGCTCCTGAAACTTCTGACTGACCAGCAGAACCGTTGTGGGATAATTGCCCCCGCGCCAGACCTGATCCCAGTCCAATACTAATCTGGCACCGACCTTTTGCTCCAGGAGCACTCCCCAGGGTTCAGGGACCAGGGCCGCATCTATCTGCTTTAAAGTGAACAGGATTACCATATCCGCCGGGGCAGCCTGAATGATTTCCACAGTGCCCCCTCTGGCCTTATCTTTTAATCCCGCATCAGCCAATATTTTGCGCAGCGAAATATCCTGGGTGTTCCCATACTGGGGTATGGCCACCTTTTTACCGGTCAAGTCCCCTGGCTTAGTAATCCCGCTATCCGGGCGTGCCAACAGCACCGCGCCCCCGTTATTGGCCCCGGCTACAATTTTTGCCCCGACACCCCGGAGATACCCGGTAATGGCCGGGACCGGCCCCACATAGGCTAAATCAATTTCGCCAACCGCCAGGGCTTCCATTACCGCAGGCCCTGCTTGAAAAGGCTCCGCCCGGAACTCCATCCCCTTAAGTTGATTGGCAAAGATGCCCTTCTCAATCCCGACCAAGGCAGGTGCATGAGTCAGATTGGGAAAAAACCCCAACCGCACTTGGAGTTTTTTCCCGGCTTCAGAGGAAGTACACCCGGAGAGTACGGGTAGTAATACCAGTATAAGCGCCAAAAAGGGCAGGTACTTTGGCTTACACCTGATGTGCTTGGATAGATTTTTTATGGACTTGGATAGACTTTTAACCAGCATGCCGTTCATCCCATTTCCCCGTCTAACTTGTAACCAAACCCCATTTCAGCAGGACATCCTGCTCTATCCGCCGGAAAACCACATTGTCCAGAATAATCCCCAACGCTGCAATAATCAACATTACCGACAACACCAAGCCCATATCTCCCAAACTCCTGCCCAGCATGAGCACCTGGCCGAGTCCGGCTCCGCTGCCTACCAGCTCTCCCGCAATCAGTGCCCTCCAACTAAAAGCCCAAGCCAGACGCATCCCGGTGATAATCGACGGGACAATGGCCGGTAAAATAACGTGCCAAAATAACACTATTCCCCCGGCCCCCATGGTCCGGGCTGCCCGGAGCAGCAGGGGCTGGATATTTTTCACGCCGCTGTGGGTACTGAGAATCATAGTCCAGGTAGCCCCCAGGGCCACCACAAAGATAATAGCCCCATCCCCGATCCCGAACCACAACAGGGCCAAGGGCAGCCAAACCACACTGGGTACGGTTTGCAGGCCCAGAACCAGAAATCCGAAGGTCTCCTCTACCAGTTTAACCTTAGCCACCAAAATTCCCAGGGTTATCCCCAGGAACAGGGCAATGCAGTAACCCAGCAGCAGCCGCTTGAAGCTTGATAACAGAGCCCAAATCAGGGTTTGGTCACCAAACCCTTTGATTAAGGTTTCCACCACCGCCCAGGGAGCAGGAAAAAGAAATTCCGGCCATATCCTAAGCTTATATATCACTGCCCAGATTCCGATTAATATCGTCAAGAAAATTGTTCTTTTTAACGCGATATTCACTGTCAATCTCCTCCCTGGCTACCTTTTCAATTTCCTCCCGGAGGAGGTCCATGATCTTGTTCTCAATTCTAACTCGCCCTCCCACCTCCGTTGCCAAC
>JAJZTU010000039.1 GCA_021848765.1 Bacillota bacterium | reverse complement strand
AAGGGTCCGCAACTCAGCACCAACCTCTTTTTTGTTTCAACCATTTCATTTCAAAGTCTCGTATGCAGCTTTGACCTGGCGGAAATCTTCTCTGATGGCGTCTAATTTCTCTTGATCATGAAAAACAGCAGCGGGGTGATAGGTAGGCATTATTTTAATGCCACCTTCCTCAAACCACTTGCCGCGTACCTCAGTAATCTTAGCTTTGGGATCAAGCAGGGTCTGTGTGGCGAAGGAGCCCAAACAGACAATGATCCCGGGCCTGATAAGCTCAATCTGCTTTTCCAGGAAAGGGACACACGCAGTTACTTCCGCCTTCTTAGGGAGCCTGTTTTTTGGGGGCCTGCATTTTACCACCCCGGTAATGTAAACATCCTCCCGGTGGATGCCGGCCTCATCAAGTATTTTGTTCAGGATTCGCCCGGCCGGGCCGACAAAAGGCTTCCCAGTCTCATCTTCCTTCTCTCCCGGGGCCTCTCCCACCAACATCAGGCTGGCACGGGGGTTACCCTCCCCGAATACTATCGATCGCCTGGTTTCTCCTAAAGCACAAAGCTTGCAACCTGCCGCTTGAGCAGATAAGTCCTCCACTGTCAATTCTGTTGTGGCCAATTCTTTTGTGGTCAGCGGACTTCCCCCCCTTCTCCTGCCAGCATTTCCCGCAGCATCCGGCCGTTGATTACCGCCTGGCCCCGGTAGTGGTTATTCATGCTGACGAAGGTTTTCTCAGTTTTGGCGGCCAGCTTTTTGACCTTGGGGACCCATTCTTTCAACTCTTCCTCAGAATAAAGATAATCGTAACGTTCATGGGTTTCTTTGTGCTGCCACCATTTTTTGTAGTTCCGCCCGTGAAAACGGACATAACCGAGCTTGCCGGTGGCCCTCACCTCCGGAGGCACCAGGGTTTTGAATTGAGGTTCGTCCACGCAAACAAATCCCAGTTCCTCTTCTTCCAAAAGCTCAAAGACGTTTTCATCAATCCATTCTTCATGCCGGAACTCCACAACTAACGGCAGGTCTCCCAGCCGGTCCCGGAATTCTTTCAGATAGTCCCTGTTTTCATCCCGGTTCCGAAAACTGGTAGGAAACTGGGCGAGGATACAACCGAATTTTTGGGCTTCCACCAGGGGCTTGAGGGCTTCCTTAAACTCTGTAAATTGCTTTTCATTATCCTCGCGTTCGTGGGTTAAGCTCTTATGGGCTTTGATGACAAATTGAAAATTTTCGGGAGTTTTAGCTTGCATGTGATAGAACATAAACCGGTTAGGCATCCGGTAATAGCTGGAATTAACTTCGGTAAAAGAAAACTCCTTTGCATAAAAGGGAAGCATTTCCTTTTTATCTATCCCCTCAGGATAGACTGTACCTATCCAATCTTCGTAACTGTATCCCGCTGTACCAACCAGAATCATTTTCCATCCCCCGGATTATTAGCAAATTTTATCCCACCAAATAGTTTGCAGACTCTTCATCTTTCCATCTGCAATATCATCCAAATTTCAGTCCCCGATATCATCAGCCGATTCTGCTTTCTAAAAGACTTGACAGGGCTCGAATGCTTTCAGCAATCACCCTGGGCTGTTCCCCTTCAAACGAAAGTTTCCCCCTGACTAGTATGCCTTCAGGGCAAAGTTCATATAAGTATTCTTGGTAAGTACGGGGAAATACAATTACTTCCACCTGTCCAAACGGGTCTTCCAGCAAAACAATAAGCATGTAATCCTGATTTCCGGCAGGTTGCCGCCGGCAACTGACAACCGTCCCGGCGACCGTAACCCTACTTCCCTGATGGAGTTTTTGGAGTTGATTGATCTTTGTAATCTTATGCTTATCGATCATCCATTGATACCTGGCAAGAGGATGTTCCCTGACAGAAATGGATAAAAGCTCACGTTCCAGGCGTATTTTCTCCTCCTGAGAGTAGTCCGGGATATCTAAGTTATACTCGATCCCGAAGTCTCCGGCCATGAGGCCAAGATCCAAAAGGCTTAACTGTCCGGTCCTTCTGGTTTTGGGGACCTTTTTTACGGCTTTTAACACCCTTTCTGTGTTCGCTAACAATTGCGGCCGGTTTAAACCCAAGGAATCAAAGGCGCCCGCATTGATCAGGTTTTTTAATACCGTCCGGTTGACCACTCTTGTATCCACCCGGGAACAAAAGTCATAGAAAGCAGCAAACTCTCCTCCTTGTTTCCTGGCTTTAAGGATTTCACCAATAGACTGAAAACCTACCCCTTTTATTATGGCCAGCCCTACCCGGACTGATCTCCCATCAACAGTAAAATGGGCGGAACTCCGGTTGATATCCGGGGGCAAAATCTCTATCCCCCTTCTTTTGGCCTCCTCAACATAGACTGACAGACTGTAGTACCCCGTCTGAGTGCTCAAAAGAGCAGCAAAATATTCTTCAGGATAGTTGGCTTTTAGAAAAGCTGTCTGATAAGAAAGGCCGGCATAGGCCGTACTGTGAGCTTTATTGAAACTATATCCTGCAAACCTGGCTAAAGACTCAAATATTTTCCGGGCCACTTCTTCTCCGAAACCATTGTTCAGACAGCCTTGGATAAATTTCCGCTTTTGGCCGGTAAGATTGGTTGACCTCTTCGCAATTGCCCTTCTTAAGAGATCAGCTTCCCCCATACTATACCCTGCCGCAAGATTGGCAACCTGCATCACCTGCTCCTGGAACAGAATTACCCCATAAGTATCCTTTAAAACCGGCTCCAGGCTTGCATGCAGATAACTAACAGCTTCCTCTCCGTGCCGCCGCCTTAAAAAACTTTCCACCATGCCACTGTCCCAAGGGCCGGGACGGTATAAAGCAAGGAGGGCAATAAGATCCCGTAAGTTTGCCGGTTTTAACTTTTTCAGCAGGCTTCTCATCCCGGAACTTTCCAACTGAAAACAACCCAGGGTTTCGCCATTTTGCAGCAGCCGGTAAGTAGCAGGATCATCAAGAGGTATTGTCTCCGGAGTTAATTTAATGCCTCTGGTTTTGGCTAAAAGTTTCAAAGTATCGTCGATAATGGTAAGGTTTCTAAGGCCCAAGAGGTCAATTTTAATTAAGCCCAAGGCTTCGAGACTTTCCGGACCGTATTGGGTTACGATTTCCCCTCCCTGGGCCAGTTGGAGAGGAACTACTTTGTTAAGGCTCTCCTGGCTGATAACTACCCCCGCAGGATGGATGGAGCAATGCCTAATCCTTCCTTCGATACTCTTGGCCTTGGAAATTAAAGTTTGAAAAGGTTCTTCGTTGATAGGGATGTTTTTAAACTCAGGGAGAGTGCAAAGAGCCTCCTCAAGTCCGCCCTGACCGGAGAAATGCGGCAAATTAGTTGCAACCAAATCAATGATTCGCCGGGGCACACCCAAGGCTTTCCCGGCATCCCGGATTGCCCCCCTCGCCCCCAGGGTGCTAAAGATTCCGATCTGGGCCACATGCTCAGCCCCATATTTTTTATGTAAGTAGGAAAGTACTTCGTCCCTGCGGCGCTGGCACAAGTCCAAATCAATATCAGGCAGGTCAGGCCGTTCAGGATTAAGAAAACGTTCAAAAAACAGCTGGTGTTCAATGGGATCGATACTGGTAATCCCCAGGGCATAGGCAACCAAACTCCCACCCGCTGAGCCCCGGCCCGGTCCTACAGGTATCCCCTTTTCCCGGGCAAAGGCTACCAGATCGGCGACAATTAAGAAGTAAGGGGCCAGTTTCATTTCCCGGATGATTTTAAGTTCCTTCTCCAGGCGGTTCCGGATTTCCCGGGTTAAGTTTTCCCTGATTAAATTTCCGTAGCGCCGGCTCAGGCCTTTCTGACAAAGAGAGGCAAGATACTCATCATGGGTAACCCCTGGAGGCAAGGGAAAGAACGGCAGATGAGGAGAACCGAGTTTTAATTCAAGATTGCATTCCTCGCTGATTTTTAAAGTGTTCCGGATGGCTTCGGGAGTTTCCCGGAAAAGGTTGCTCATTTCCCCGGGAGATTTCAGATAGAACTCCGGGGTAGGGAGTTTAAGGGGATTAGGGGCATGGATGCTCTGCAATGTCCCGATGGAGACCAGGAGTTCACGGACAGGTGCTTCTTTACGGTCCAGATAGTGAACATCGTTAGTTGCCACTAAAGGAATCTGCGTCTCTTTGGCAAGTTCTGTCAGCAATTGGTTGCACCTGATTTCCTGGCTTAAGCTATGGTTTTGAAGTTCCAGATAAAAATTGCCGGGACCGAAGATTTCCCGGTATTCCAGGGCTTTTGTCCGGGCTTCGGCGTACTTCCCTCCCAGAAGTAACCGGGGAATCTCTCCTGATAAACAGCCGCTCAAGGCTATCAGCCCGCCTGCAGAGGAGGAGAGAAGAGCCTTGTCAACCCCAAAGCCCTCTAAATGAGAACGGCTCACCAGCTTGACAAGATTCTCGTAACCTTTAAGGTTTTTAGCCAGAAGGACCAGGTGAAAGCTGGGAGCAAGGTAAATTTCACAGCCAATAATGGGTTTAATCCCAGCTTCACGAGCCAATTGGTAAAACTCGACAGCTCCATGAAGACCCCCATGGTCAGTGAGGGCCAATGCAGGCATGGAGAATTCCCTGGCCCGGGCAACAAGTTCCCGTAACCTGCAGGCACCGTCTAAAAAGCTGTATTCAGAATGGACATGCAGGTGAACAAAAGTCATAGAATCGCCCCTTTCATGCACGGGAACACATGTTCCGGTTTAATTATACACCCGGATCGGGGCAGTTAATAGAAGTAAATTATGGAAAGTCCTTTGATCGGCTCTTTACTTACTGCCACCAGAATTGGGATCAATACTTCTGCAACTGCCTCGGCAGCTCCCTTAACTCCCTCACTCAGTTCCTTCATAATCCCGCAGTCTCCTACCTGTACCGCTAAAGTAACTATCTCCACACTTATATTTTCCCGAAGATAAGCAAAAATCGCCGGAAGCGGAAGCCGGTGCGTAGACCAGCACCGGCTTACCATTTCCTCACCAGCTAAAATTCCAACCGAACCCGGTATTCCACCCCAATCTGCCGCATCTAAAAAAAGGATATGCGATGGCTTTTCTGCAACCAGTTCCTCAAGATAATCTTCGGGACGGTCACCGCAGTCTATCAAAACAACTGTAGGGTCCGAAAGAATAGGTACAGTCATGTTTTCAGAACGAGTTACAATGTTTTCGGAAAATGCTTGGCTAGCGCTAAGTAAAAGGCTTAGCACAACCGGTCCCCAGCCATCATCTCCCCTCCACCGATTACCAACGGCACATATGGCTATCTTCCCGGCTGCCTCCAACCGCCGCCTGATTTCCTCCTGCCAATTCGTTACAACTATCGGCAGTTCACCTCCCCAAGTCAATCTCCGCCAGCCACCAAGATTTACCCCCACCCTGTCAACCCCGATAACTACCGGTGTTTCACCTCTACCAAATGTGTGGCACAGGAAATACAGGGATCATAAGCCCTCGCTATCATCTCCAGGTAGCGCTCAATCTCTTCATCATTTTTATCCGCCACATGACTCACACAACCGGCAATATCTTTTTCAATATTAGCCTGGTTCAAGGCAGTAGGTGTGACCACATTCGCCCGGACTACCCTGCCTTCCTGATCAAGTTCATACTCGTGAAAAAGTGTTCCCCGGGGAACTTCGGTAGCCGCAACCCCTCGTCCCGCGCGGCGGGGCATAACATCCACGGGTTCTTGGGAGACCCCGTTAGCTAACAGTTCATCAATAACAGCCAGACAGCGTTCAAAAGAGTAAACCAGTTCGATACTCCTGGCTAAATTGTTATGGAGGGGATTATGAGAAGGCACCATCCAGCCAATCTTTTGCAGAAGATTTTTAGCCCGGGGAGTAAGCCGGTCAGCCAGCAAATTCATCCGGGCCAGGCAGCCCACCATAAAGGAATTACCATCTTTTCTGCTCTGCTTCGCTGTAGAATGCAGAACCACCTCTTCATTACAGATCTGCCGGTACTCTTCCACCGGAATTTTCTCACCCAAAGAAGAAACAATCGTCTGCCCAAAGTACCCGTACTCCGGGCCCTCCGGTCTTAAGGCATAAAAGATGGCAGGACCGGCAGCAAAATCATTGTATTTTAGTCCGGCAAATGCCAGCACGGTCTGTTCAGCATCAGGCAATAAACGTTCCAGGTACTCGCGTAGATTTTCCAGTTGTTCACTGTTCGGAACCTTGCCAAACCCTCCGACTATGGCATTCTCTGGGTTGATCGGCCGCCCGCCGATCATTCCCTGAATGGTATTGCCCAACTTTTTAATACCTAAGCCGCGTTTTACCTCCTCAGGATACTTGGGAGCCAATTCTACTGCCCCGGTAAACCCCAGGTAATCAGGTAAAGCCAAAAAATAGAGATGTAAACCATGGCTTTCAATATACATCCCATGATGGAGCAATTCCCTCAGCAGCTCAGTCTGCCGGGAAACCTGTACCTCCAGAGCTTTTTCTATTGCCATAATGGAAGTCAGTTTATGACCGGCCGAGCAAATAGCACAGATTCTGGACATGAGCACAGGAACCTCTTCGGCCCTCCTACCCAGGACCAATCCTTCAAAAAACCTCGGCCCTTCCACCAGCTTGAGTTGAACATTACTTGCCCGGCCATTGGCAATCTCCACCAATATTTTTCCATGTCCCTCCACCCTGGCAAGATGTTCCACTTCAATCGTCCTGCTCATCATTCTCCACCTCCAGTTTATTGGGGTATCTCCGCATTGTAGGTGAAGGTTCTCAAGGCCCGCTCCACATCCGCAACCGGGTAACCCTTCTCCTTCATCAGGTGGTAAACGGAAGGAATATTCGCCTCATCTACCGGACCGCGGCAGCCCCGGCACGGCACACCGTGGGACGGGCACCTGGCTCCACACCCTGCCAGGGTAACAGAACCATGACACAAGTCATCCTTCTCCTTAAAGATACACAAGTTCTCATTCAATTTACATTCAAAGCAAACCGGAAAGGTTGGCAGTACCGGGACATCTTCATGTAACAATGAAGAAAAAGCCCTCAGAATTTCCTCCTTTTCGATAGGGCAACCCAAAAGGGAAAAGTCTACCTGGACAAAATCCCGTAATGGTCTGGGCTTGTGGCAGCCAAACAAGTCCTCCCTGCGGCCATAGACAATCTGGTAGAGTTCCTCTCTCTCCAAGTCATTGCGGCTGGCCGGAATACCGCCCCAAGCAGCACAAGTACCGATAGCAATCAGCAGTTTAGTGTTGTCCCGGATTTTTTTGAGCATCTTTTCATCCTCATCAGTAACCACTGCACCCTCAACCAGGGCCAGATCAAACCGGCTATCCTCCATTTGGTCCTGGACGGCTTTTAGCTCAGACTGGGCCATAATAAAGGATTTAATATCTACCGCTCCAACAATATCCAGGAGCTCATCTTCACAATTCAGGATGGCTAACTGGTCACCGGCACACGAAGTCAGCCCAAAAATCCCGATTTTCGGCTTGGACACAAGACCACCCCCTAAATCATTTCCGGCAGATTCATGGCATCCCAGTAGGTAAAAATTGGCCCATGAATACAGGTGTATTTGTAACCAATCGTACAGTGGGCACATTTACCGATACCGCATTTCATTTTTCGCTCCAAAGACATTAAAATTCTGTCCTTGGAAAACTCCAACTCCAAAAGCTTTTGTAACACGAACTTGTACATCACAGGCGGACCGCAAATTGCCGCATAGGTGGACTTAGGATTAACCTCCACATGTTTAAACAGGTCAGTAATCAGACCCGTATGACCTCGCCAGTTAACCCTGTGCTCATATTGGACCCTTTCTACAATCAGCAAACATTTGATATCTTTACGGTTCAGCAGCAGGTCGATTTCATTTTTAAATAAGAGATCACCTGAGGTGCGAGCGCCATACATTAAGTTAATATCCCCAAAATCCTTTCGGTTATCCAAAACATACCATACCAATGAACGTAAGGGGGCCATTCCCAGTCCACCGGCAATAATCAATAAATCATTACCTTTTAGTTTGTCCACATTAAATCCGTTCCCATAAGGTCCCCTGATTCCTACCAAATCATTTTCCTTTAAACGATAAAGGGCGTCAGTGACCCGGCCGGTACGCCGTACACATAATTCAATCATTCCCGGGCGTGTGGGCGAAGAACTAATGGATATGGGCGCTTCACCCACACCAATAACACTCAACATTACAAACTGCCCGGGCCGGTAGGAAAACTCCCGGTTAAGCCGTTCTTCCACAAAACGAAACTGAAAAAGCCAGTGATCTTCCACCATCGGGTCAATCCTCACCAGTCTGGCCGGTTCGGGTTTATGCGGATCTTGTTTTCCCACTCTTTCTGATAAAATATCTAAGCCAACTCGTTCCGGAAAAGTATTAAATCCAGTTCTAGCTGTTGTAATATCAAATCCAACTCTATCTGGCACTTTTATGCACCACCTTTTCACCCCTGATTTCCTTGAAAACATCAATGAGGTTAATTCCCGCAGGACACTGGGTTACACACCGCCCGCAACCTACACAACTGGGGCGGCCAAATTCCTCGACAAAGGTAACCTGTTTATGATAAAACCTGTGTTTTACTCTTGTTGACCGTTCCTCCCGGAAATTATGCCCACCGGCAACTTTAGCAAAGTCTTTAAACAAACAGGCATCCCACCGTCTGATCCGGGAACCTGTTTCAACATTCAGGTCCAAGACATCATAGACCTCATAGCAGTAACAGGTTGGACAAACGGCTGAACAAGCGCCACAACTCAAACATTTTCTGCCTAGTTCCTCCCAAACCTCACTTTCATACTCCAACTCGAGAATTTGCGGCAGGTTTGCCAACTCCACCCTGTTTACAAACATTTTATTGCGTTCATTTACCCGTTCTTTATAGAGCTGAATATCTTCATCAGTTACCGGTCTGAAAAGTTCTGCCTGGGCATGGACAAGATCCTCTCCACAACTGGTCCCAATCTTAACAAAATAGCTGTCCTCCAATTCAGTCAGAAAGAGATCAAAACCTTTTTCCACCCAATCAGTTCCCATGGAATAGCAAAAACAACGTTCATCCGGCAGGCAGTTCATCCCGATAATGATTAGATTATCGCGCCGGTCAAAGTATCTTGGTTCATGATATCTACCGGCAAAGACCTTATCCAGGATGGATAGCCCGTGAATGTCGCAGGGATGAACCCCAAACAAGATTTTTCTGCCTTTATCCACCGACTCCGGTTTCCGGTAGCCTTCCTGAGTAGAAAAGCGAAAAAGTTCCTCCTTTTGGGGATACAGATATTTCTTGGGCGGAAGTACTGTGCGCTGAGCATCCTGGACTACGTTTTTAACATCAGTCAGCTGAGCATAGATGTAGGCCCCTCTTTCTTTTTCCACCGGCCCGAATACCTCACCGAACTCTCTCAGGCCCCCAAGAAAGGTCTCCAGGTTATCTTTAGCAATAACACGAACGTTTAGATGCCTGGGGATCAGTTCGCCAGTTAACTCACTGTGACCCATTATGTACACCTCCAATTGGCCTGCAGGCCAGCGGTCGCTTTACATCAAAAGTGTGCCCACTCGAATCACTTCATATGCTAATTTCTTTGCGCAACCCTTTAAATACCCGGGCGAATCGAGGTTCAGGGTCAGGCAGCAGATGATGTACTGCCATTGTTTTTTAGATTGTGTTAGCTTGTATTATCCTGTGTTAAAACAGGATAATACGTAAAGAATAGGGACAGCCAAAGCTGCCCCTTTTGTTATTCTATATTGAATCTTGGTACTATCTAAAGCCCTCGATGACAACTTTATCCCCTAAAACAATTTAATCGGGCCTAACAATGGAATTATATGCTAATATTTTCACTCCCTTTTTTGCGGCTAATCTCAAAGCCTTTGTGAAGTCAGGATCCATAGCCTTGTTTGGTGTAAAATAACCGACCTCTTTCATTTGGACAAGAAAAAAGATATACCCGGCATATCCATTCTTCACAGCGTCAATCATTTCATAAATCTTCTCCACTAAACCTATTTCCTGAATCGCTCCTGAGGACAGCGCTTCAAAAACTACCTGGGTAGGTACCTGTGAATCAACATTAATCAATCTGTCTCCCTTATATACTCCAATCAGGGAAAATCGAGTCTTGCGCCCGGGGTTGTTTGATTTTTCCAGGATCACATCCACCCCGGGTAGTAATAATTCTTTACATCGCCCGGTATTTTTCACATGGACAATCTGTTCAGTATTATCCACAAACACATGGGCAATAAACCTGTTAACGCGCTTTATAAATTTACCGGATTTTAGATTCTGGTATTTCATAGAAGTTAACGTTTCCCTACATCGTATGGTTCCCCCGCAGCCCTTGGGCCTGCAGCATTTTTTGAAAATAATACCAGGGCTACGATAGTTGCTACATACGGGAAGGTGTTAAACAGGATATTGGGCATTGTCTTTAGGGCTTCAAACAACCTGGACATATCTGCAACGGTTTTGGCAAACCCAAAGAATAAAGCTGCTCCTAATACTCCCCATGGATTCCATTTACCGAAAATCAATGCTGCAAGGGCTAGAAACCCTAACCCGCTGTAAACCAGAGGAGAAAATTCTCCCGAATAGGTAGTTATTACGAAACCTCCTCCAAGTCCCGCCAGTATACCAGATATAAAGACTCCTGCATACCTCATCTTTATAACGTTCACACCCATCGAGTCGGCTGCATGCGGGTTTTCTCCGCATGCCCTGAGCCTCAGTCCGAACGGAAGACGGTAAAGGACATACCAGCTTATTAATACAATCAGCAGGACAATAAATATAGCTATATTGGCATTTTGAAAAAACAACGGTCCCATTACCGGAATAGCGGATAGTCCCGGTACATTGAATCTAATTAAGCCTTTGATAATCTGAATATTGGCGCTACCCGTTAAGCTTCTTGCCAGGTATACCGTTATAGCAGATGAGAGGATATTGACGGCTGTCCCGCTTACTACTTGGTCAGCCTTCATGGTTACGCTGGCAAATGCATGCAACAACGAAAAAACGCCTCCGCTCAGGGCCGCCGCCGCCAAGCCAAGCCAAATGGCCACATCTCCCAGGGAGCCATAGGTTGTTGATATCATAAAAGCCGATGTAAACGCGCCAATCCCCATCAGCCCTTCCAATCCTATGTTAACAACCCCGCTTCGTTCGCTGAACAACCCGCCGATGGCTATGACCAGCAAGGGTGCTGTATAGGTCAGTGCCAGCGGCACAATGCTTGTAATAGCATCCCACATTATTCGTCACCTCCACCTTCGCTAAAACGCTTGCCGATTTTTTGCAGCCAGATTTTAATCATTAGATAGATGGCGGCAAAAAAGATGATAATTGCATTGATGATCGGAACCAGCTCATTAGGCACTGCGGTTGCCGACTGCATGAAAAGCTTGCCTGCATTCATAAACCCAAACAAAAAAGCTGCCAGAGCAACCCCGAAGGGGTTATTCAAACCCAATAGAGCAACTGCAATCCCATCAAAACCCTGGGATGGAAGCACACCGATTTTGATATTGTCCGTGTATCCCAGATAAAAAACTGCACCGGCCAACCCGGCCAGCCCTCCCGCAATCATCATGGATAAAATGATGTTTCGGCTGACTTTCATGCCCGCATATTTAGCTGCCTGGCCATTAAAACCCACCGCCTTTAACTCATACCCGAAAACAGTTTTTTCCATTACCCACCAGATAATAACCACTGCCGCCAGGGCAAAAAACAGACCGATGTTTACATAGGAACCATGAAAAAGCTGGGTAAGCCATTCCACTCTTAAGGTGGCCGTTGGCTTGATGGGTATAGACTCGGTGTTAAAATGTCCAGGAATGTAGGTGGGCACCAAATAATATACACTCCAGTACGCAATCCAATTCATCATGATGGTTGTAACAACTTCATGAATTTTGAATTTGGCCTTCAACAGGCCCGGCAGGAAGGCCCATAAAGCTCCTGTAAGCACAGCAGCAAACACAGCCAGGAGCATATGGACAACCCAAGGTAGCGAAAGAGTTACACCGACATACACTGCTACAAAGCCACCCATCAGCATCTGCCCCGCAGCGCCGATATTAAACAGGCCTGTCCTGAACGCAAACGCGACCGAAAGGCCGGTCAGGGTCAGAGTTGTCATGGATAGCAGTGTATCTCCAAACCTTTTTATATTGCCCAGCAGCCCCGCTCCCTTTAGCAATGCCAGATAAGCTTCCACCGGATTGTACCCTGAAAACAGCATAACTAATGCTCCTACCAAAAACCCTAACATTACCGCAAGAAACGGAACAATTATTTTTTGGTTCCTCTCACTGGTAAAAAACAAAATCCACTTACGCATGCCGATCTCTTCCCCCTGCGCCTGCCATTATGAGCCCAAGTTCATTCTCATTCGTATCGGCGGCATCTAATCTACCAACGATTTCTCCTTCATACATAACTAGAATCCGGTCAGATAGGTTTAATATCTCATCCAGTTCAAGAGAAAACAGCAGGATGGTTTTCCCCTTATCGCGTTCATCCAGAATCCTCCTGTGAATATACTCCACAGCTCCAACATCCAGCCCCCGTGTTGGCTGTACAACCACCATCAATGAAGGCGACCGGTCAATCTCACGGGCAATAATCGCTTTCTGCTGATTACCACCTGACATGCTTCTTGCCAAGGTTTGTCCGCCCTGCCCGGCACGCACGTCAAACTGTTCTATCAAACCCGCGGCATACTTACGGATGGCTTCTCTTTTCAGGACGCCGAACTTGGAAAAAGGCTCCTGGTAGTATGTTTCCAGGATCATATTGTCTTCAAGGTTAAAATCCAAAACCAGGCCGTGTTTGTGCCTGTCCTCAGGGATATGTCCCAACCCAGCTTCATTCCTGTTTCTAACGGGTAGACTGCTGATATCCGCTCCATGCAGCAATACCCGCCCCGACTCTATTTTCCGCAGCCCGGTAATAGCATCAACCAGCTGGGTTTGACCGTTGCCATCCACCCCGGCTACTCCAACGATTTCTCCTGCCCTGGCCGATAGATTCACGTTTTTTACAGCAGGAAGCCCTCTCTGATCCCTGACATTTAGGTTTTCAATCCTGAGCACTTCTTCACCTGGTTGGGCCTGCTTTTTTTCAAGCTTGAAGGTTACCGGCCGCCCCACCATCAGTTCCGCCATTTTTTCTCCCGTTGTCTCTTGCACATCCAGGGTGGCAATTGTTTTTCCTTTGCGGATAATAGTGCACCGATCAGCTGCCGCCTTGATTTCCTTAAGCTTATGGGTAATCAAAAGAATTGTTTTGCCTTCCGCCGCCATTTTTCTCATAATATCCATGAGCTCGACAATTTCCTGCGGTGTCAGCACGGCGGTAGGTTCATCAAAAATCAGAATTTCCGCATCCCGGTAGAGCATTTTCAGAATTTCAACCCTCTGCTGCATTCCCACCGAAATATCCTCAATCCGGGCATACGGGTCCACACTCAGCCGGTAACGGGCCGACAGCTCCTGGATACGTCTGGCAGCAGTATGAATGTCAATCCTGCCGTTTCTCATTCTTTCCATGCCCAAGATGATATTTTCGGTAACGGTAAAATTGTGTACCAGCTTGAAATGCTGGTGCACCATACCAATCCCTAAAGCATTGGCAACATTCGGGTTGGCAATCCTGACCTCTTTCCCTTGCACCTTGATAGTTCCCCGTTCAGGTTGATACAAGCCAAACAGCACAGACATCAAGGTCGACTTGCCGGCGCCGTTTTCCCCCAGCAGGGCATGAATTTCCCCCGGTTTTACCTGAAGGGTAATGTCATCATTGGCAACAATCCCCGGAAACTCCTTGCGGATATTTAACATCTCAATTACATATGTCATTTCTCGTCCTCCAGAGTTTATCCTGTCAGATAATAAAAAAGGGAAAACGGGTCTCTGGGCAAAGATCCGTTTTCCCTTCTGTCAAAACACTATTTCTTAAATGCAGCCAATTCCTCCTTAGTGGAAGGCACTGTGATTTTCTTTTCCAGAATTTCTTTTTTAACTTCCGCTATTTTCTTAATGGTATCTTCAGACAAGTTAGGGTTGTTTTCCGGCAAACCCACACCATTTTCAGCCAATGAGAGGGTGATGATTTCTCCGCCGGGGAATTTACCTTTCAGTTTGGCATCAATGTAGTCATAGGCTGCCACATCAATTCTCTTCATAGCCGAAGTCAAGGTAACAGACTTGCCGCTGGATATTTTACCCGTTTCAAACTGGTCTACGTCAACACCAATGACATAAACCTTTTGGCCTTTTTCTGCACGCTGTTTTGCTTCGTTGAATACTCCGATACCTACACTGCCTGCCGCATGGAAGATGATATCTACACCCTTGTTGTACATACCTGCAGCCAACGTCTGACCGGCAGCGGTATCATTAAAGCTGCCCTGGTATAGATAATCCACAATCTCAGCTTTGGTCCCAAATTTTTCATTGGCATATTTTACACCAGCCTGATAGCCCCAGCCGAAGCGTTGAACAGGGGGTATCTCCATGCCCCCGATAAACCCGAGCTTTCCTGTATTGGTCGACAGTGCTGCAGCCACACCGGCCAGAAATGCCGATTCATTCTCTTTAAAGAAAACACTTACAACGTTGTCATGCTTAACAAATTTGAAGTCTCCCTTATGGGTCATGCCGTCAATTAAAATAAATGTGGTATCTTTGTGGTTGGAAGCGGCTTCATTAATAGCTGTTTCAAACTTGAAGCCGGGAGTTACGATAATCTTGTAGCCCGAATCCACCAGGTCATTGACAGCGTTCACATAATCGGTATGCTGTTCTCCCGATGGCTGCAGATACTTTTCCTCGATGGTTTTCTTTTCATTCTTGTACTTGAGGATGCCTTCCCATGTGCCCTGGTTGAAGGACTTATCATCAATTGTACCCGAATCAGTAACCATTCCAACCTTAACAGACTCTTTTGCTGGGCTGGTCTCCTTACTGTCTTTTTGTGAGCTGCTCTCCTTGCTGGAACATCCGGCAGCTACTACAGAAATAACCATCACCAATACCAAAAGTACGCTTGTAAATATTTTTTTCATTTGCCCACCCCTTTTATAGAATTTTATATATAAATTCTACCACAATGGGCTTTATTTGTCACCAAAAGTAGTTTTTGCCCCATTTGGCTCCTTCATCGGCTCTACTGCAATTACCGCATGTATGAAGATACTATTCATTTTTAATTCAAATTTGAAATTGGTCATCCCGTAAAGGATGGCCTCTCTCTCGACTTCATTTATAAACGCAGCGCCGCCAAATCCACCTTTGGTACTAGCCCTTCTTGCGAAGCCCGCCTGAGCAGGGAGGTTACCGCCTCATACCCTGTCTGGCCTAAATTGGCGGTGAACTCGTTCACGTAAAGCTTAATGTGCGCTTGTACTACTTCAGGAGACAACTCTTGGGCGTGGCGTAGTACGTACTGCTGCGACACCTCCGGGTGTGCCCACGCGTGTTTAACCGATGCCCGAATCCAGCCGGCGATCGCAGGTAGATCCAGTGACCGACGGGCGATGATCGCTCCCAGCGGAATCGGCAGGTTGGTATCGGCCTCCCACCAACTGCCTAAGTCGGCCAAGAGGGTTAGCCCATAGGTCGGGTAGGTGAAGCGCGCCTCGTGGATCACAAGCCCAGCATCAACCAAACCATCTCGCACCACCGGCATGATCTCGTGAAACGGCAGAACCACAATCTCGCCCACGCCCCCTGGCACGTGTTGAGCTGCCCACAACCGGAACAGTAAGTAGGCGGTTGATCGCTCACTGGGTACCGCCACCCGTCTGCCGGCCAGCACCGCTGGATCCTTGGTGGTATCTGCTCTGTTTGACGTAAGTACCAGCGGCCCGCAGCCTCTACCCAAGGCTCCCCCGCATGGCAGCAGCGCGTACTCGGACAACACCCATGGTAGAGCCGCGTACGAGATCTTGACCACCTCCGGCCCGTTGGAGCTGGCTGCCATACTGTTCGTGATGTCGATATCTGCGTAGGTGACGTCAAGCTTCGGTGCCCCAGGTATGAGTCCGTGTACCCAAGCGTGGAAAATGAACGTGTCGTTGGGGCAAGGGGAGAAGGCAATTTTCATAGAAGCACCTCGGATAATACTGAGCTAGCTGCTTCCAGCACGTCCAGAGCCTCTTTGATACGCCATGCGGCCCGGTCTCGTGGACCGACCGAGTTGGAGATTGCGCGGATCTCAAGTATTGGCACACCGCGATCGTGGGCCGCGATTGCCACGCCATACCCCTCCATGGCCTCAGCGGTGGCCCCCGGCACCCGAGAGGCCATTTCTGCGGCACTCCCAGCCGTACCAGTCACCGTCGATACCGTGAGCACAGGTCCAGTACTGACCGGCAGCCCAGCCGCGAGCAGCGCCCCAGTCACCCGGTTCACCAGGTTATCATCGACCTGGACGCGGGTGGAGCCGAATCCCAACTCATCCAAACTACTAAAACCTTCCGGGGTCTCCACTCCTAAATCGGCGGCGACGATCTCGTTCGCCACCACGAGGGAGCCCACCTCAGCCATACCAGGAAAGCCTCCACCGATACCAGCGCTCACGACCATGTCGTACTCGGCAGTTGCCAACACCTTTGCCGTGTTGGCTGCAGCCGCTGCCGGGCCGACGCCCGCCACCAAAACGTCAAACCTTGTATCGCTGTGTAGCCCACGCAACACCGCGTCCCTCTCCGCCGAGACAGCGGTCATCACGAGGACACGCATTCCCGATCCCCACCTGCGAGGATTTGTAATAATCGGTGTTTTTTCGTTTAGATCTAAATTCATTTTATTTTCTCCTTTATAGTGTTACATAGTGAATGATCCCCCACCTACGCTTCGCTAGGAGGTAGGGGCTTCTTGCTTCAGCGACTACTGCTCTACGATAGTAGAGTCTTAGACAGTCTCCACAAGCGTTCGATAGGTAGACACCTATCCCGTTCGGGGCATTCCCTCCCTACGGTGAAGTTATTTGCTGAGTTAGGCTACCGCTGCTAACTCCTGCGCTCTTTTTAGAATTACTTTGG
>JAJZTU010000352.1 GCA_021848765.1 Bacillota bacterium | reverse complement strand
ATACCGGTGGGCGCTTAAAGTCCAGCCCGGCCCTGCGTTGAGCGCCGGCAGGATAGAGTAGGGAATGGACATTAGTGGCCAAAACATCCAGGGCCAGCATTTCTGCCGCCAATCCCGGAGTTTTTAAAAAAGGGGCTACCCTGGTGACTACAGGCAGTGAGGCCCGTTCCCGCATCTCCTTCAAGAGATTTCTCCCCCGGTTGGTAAAGCCCAGGACCCGGAGGTACCGGGGGCCACCGGCATCCTGGAACCTCTCCGCCATGGACTTGGTATAACCGAGTAAAAAGTGGAATAAGATACGCTGAATACGGGTCCAGGTATAGCGTTTGGTTTTAATCCTGTTTACCAGGCTGTAGAAAGAGGTTGCTTCCTGGGCGGCTTCCCAGATGCGGTATTCCAGTCCCTCGGAAACATCCGGGATTTCCACCAGGTCATCAGGAGTGCTGGTCCGCAGCTTCATCAGCAGGTGGGGACACAAGTTTTCCGGAAATACCGGGCCTCGTCCGGCCTGGAACTCCCTGGAGAGCAGGCGCCAGGAACTGTCAGGCAGGTAAGCCTTTAATTCCAGGGAGAGTTTGCCTTTGTCCTGCAGGTTATGCCTGATGCTGGTAGCGCTGGCAATCGAACTGTGCCGCAGCTTAATTTCGTTATAACCCGAATGCAGGCGCTCCACAGTCAGGGGATGGATCGGGCTGCCCAGGAGCTGTAAGGCCCGGAGATACTCGATTCCCAGGATATTGTTAGGGCTTTTGACTATTTCATCCCAAGGAATCTGTGCAGCTGGGTCCTGGCTTTCAGCCAGGGTCCGGCTGCTGTTACCGGGCTGCCTAAAATATTCGGAGAGGGCCTCAGACCTGGCTTTGGGGTACACAAGACCCCTGTCCAGGTGCTTTCGGATTAGAATACTCAAGTCCCAGGGTTCCTCGAGAACCAGAGAGGCAACCTTGGCCAGGGGTTCCAAGGCGCCAAGTTCACTGCCAAAACAGAGGTGGGTAACTACCCCCGAGGCCTCCAGCATGCGGACCGCACCCTCCGCAAAGCCCTGGGCGCTGCGGGTGGCATAGGCGACAGGTATCTCCAGAACCAGGTCGATACCGGCTTCCAGGGCCATTTGGGTCCTAGCCCACTTGTTCACCAAAGCGGGCTCTCCCCTTTGCAAAAAGTTTCCACTCATGACACAAAGGGTATAGTCAGCCCCGACCTGCTGCTTTGCTGTGCTGAAATGATATAAATGTCCATTGTGAAAAGGATTGTATTCTGTAATTAGTCCGACAACCTTCAACGTTTCAAAACCTCCTGGCTATCTTTGGGAGTTGATGACTCTGCAATAAATATTCTGTCCGCTTACGGGAAAACCTTCTCATTAGATAAGTATTTTACGTGCTTTATTTACAGATAGTGTTTTAGCCCCCATCGAAAACAGTCATGCTAGAAAGGCAGGCAAGAACATGGCTATACAGCTTCTTGAGGAAATTCACGCCAAGGCACGCCGGGAAAAACGTAAAATTGTACTGCCTGAGCCGGCAGATGAGCGGGTCATCAGGGCAGCAGCCAGAATCGATAAAGAGGGCCTGGCCCAAGTCCTGCTTCTGGGCAAACGGTCGGAGGTGAGCCGCAGCGCCAGGCAGTTAGGCGTTAACCTTGATGGGGTAGAGGTAGTAGACCCGTGGAGCAGCTCTAAATTAGAACATTACATCGATGTTCTGGTAGAGCTCAGGAAGAGCAAAGGACTGACCAGGGACCAGGCGGCCGGCCTCCTGGAGAGTCCCTTGTACTTTGCCTCCATGATGGTAAAGGAAGGGGATGCCCACGGCATGGTTGCCGGTTCCTTAAGCACAACCGGTGATGTTCTGCGGCCTGCCTTGCAAATAATCAAAACCGCTCCCGGGATATCCGTGGTTTCCGGGGCATTTATCATGATTGTCCCCAACGAAAAGTACGGGGAGCGGGGGATACTGGTCTTTGCCGATTGTGCAGTAAACCCTGATCCCACTGCCGGGCAGTTGGCTGAAATTGCCTATGCTTCTGCCCAAACAGCCAGGAATATTGCCGGTATTGAGCCGGCCGTAGGGATGCTGTCTTTTTCCACCAAAGGCAGCGCTGAACACAAACTGGTGTCCAAGGTGCAAATAGCCACAGATTTAGCCAAGGAACGCTACCCTGAACTGAAGATAGACGGGGAACTCCAGGCCGATGCAGCCATAGTCCCGGCAGTTGGCCGGCATAAGGCCCCGGGAAGTGACGTAGCCGGTCACGTCAATGTCCTGATCTTCCCGGACCTGCAATCAGGCAATATCGGTTACAAACTGGCCCAGCGGCTGGGAGGGGCTGAAGCGGTAGGCCCGGTCCTGCAGGGTATGGCCGCCCCGGTCAATGACCTTTCCAGGGGCTGCAGTACAGATGATATAGTCAATGTCACCGCAATTACAGCGCTCCAGGCTCAAGCTATGCAGCCGGCTTGTACACCGGCTCTGCAGGCTACTTTGAAGCCTACTATGAAGCCTACCCCTGAACCGCAGCATGCCCGCAGGTGACTGCAGGCTGGAGAATCATGCATAGGAGGCAAATCTAAATGAATGTACTCGTTATTAACTGTGGAAGTTCTTCGCTAAAATATCAACTCTTTAACACAGGGGAACAGACCGTTTTGGCTAAGGGCCTGGTTGAGCGCATTGGCATCGAAGGCTCAGGCCTGACCCATCAACCGGACGGGAAGGACAAGGTAACGATTACCAGGCAGGTGGCTAATCACCGGGAAGCTATTGAATTGGTGCTCCAGGCTTTAGTCCACGGGGAGCACGGTGTAATTAAAGCCCTCTCCGAAATCCAGGCTGTTGGCCACCGGGTTGTCCACGGTGGGGAGAAATTTGCCGGCTCTGTAATGATCGATGACCAGGTGATGAAAGCTTTGGAGGAATGCAGCGAACTTGCTCCCTTGCACAACCCGCCCAATATCATTGGCATCAAGGCCTGCCAACACCTCCTGCCCGGGGTGCTTCAGGCTGGGGTATTTGATACCGCATTCCACCAGACCATGCCCGATTATGCGTATTTGTACGGTCTCCCCTATGAACTGTACCAAAAATACGGTATCCGCCGCTACGGTTTTCACGGGACTTCTCATAAATATGTGTCCCAAAGAGCCGCTGCAATGCTGG
>JAJZTU010000038.1 GCA_021848765.1 Bacillota bacterium | reverse complement strand
GAAATCTACTTCTTTCACCTTTTTACCGGTTCTTGGATTACTCACATCATAATGGTCCTTATGAAGCTTATCTTTTTTCCAGATTTCACCGGTTTCTTTGTGTCGATGACCTTGATTACCTTTCAATTTGTCAAACATGTCAGGGTGTGTGTCAGGAGTGGCGTCAATATCCGAGGCAATTATCACTCCAGTGGCTATACCTGCGGCAACCCAAACAGCAGTGATTACCCATTCGCTTACAGCGGCTCCTCCTAAAAGGAGAGGGACAAAAACAAAGTTTCCGTCTGGGTCAGTGTAATTTACAGGATCATTTAGCGCATAAATATAGGGATTAATTGTAGCAGGTACCCTTTCTATGTCCTGATAGGCATCTCGACTAAGAAATCTTCCATCTACAGGATCGTAGTACCTGTTAATAAGGTAATATAAACCTGTTTCCTCATCATAATAATACCCGGAATAGGTAATGGGGTTGTAAAGAGTGCCTGTTTTACTTACTAATTTACCCCATGGGTCGTACTTATAGCTTTCAACTGTCGAACCCCACCAGTCGGTTATAGATACTACGTTGCCATGCCCATCATAGTTATAATAATATGTTGAGCCACCCTGCTCTTGACTATATAGTCTACCAAGCGAATCATAGACGTCCTTTGTAGTATTGGTAAGGGCGTCGATTTCACGAAGAAGGTTACCCGAAGCATTATCATATTGGTACTTAGTATCGGCGGTTACTGTACCGGCGGGATTCTTTACAATTTTCTCTACCCGCTGACCGGCAGCGTTGTAGATAAATTCTACACAGCTCCCGTCAGGGTTAGTAACCTTAGCCAACTTGCCGTCGACACCCCAGGTATAGGCATATCCACCTTTGCTAATTAAATGACCGGCAGCATCGTAGGTATAGGTAGCATTGCCATCTGTCCCAGAACGCTGGGTAAGCTGGTTTAGGTTATTGTAGGTGTAGTTGGTGGTTCCATTGGGAGCCGTTTTAGTTAACCGGTTACCTACACCGTCATAGGTATAGCTGGTTGTCCCGGTGCTGTCAGTATGACTCTGGAGCCTTCCGGTAACATCATAGGCATAGCTGGTGCTTGCGCCGGTATTATCAGTTACCCCTGTTACCCGATCGTTGGCATCATAAGTGTAAGAAAAACTGGATAGGACATTCAGATTAACATCCTTATTGGTTACTCCTGTTACCCGGTTTGCTGCATTATAAGTTACAGATTGGCTAACACCATCAGCATTGGCCCAGGTACGGGCTATACCGGTAATATTACCGGTAAGGTCGTAGCTGTAATTTGCTATGGCACCGCCGGTACTGTTTAAGACGGCAGTTAATTGGTTTGCCCCATCGTAACTAAAGTTAAAGCTTGGGCCAATACCGGAGAAACTGGTTAAATTCTCGTTAGCATCATATCCGTAGTTGATAATGGGCTGGTTGGGAATAGTTTGTCCCTGAACGTTATTGGTTCCGGTATAGTACCCTCATCTCCTAATTTTATAATTATAAAGCAAGTAGGAGGCGGGATTTCCCGTCCCACATACTTGGCGAAATAAGCTTGAGGCCAGTGTCAAGAAAAAAAACTGGCCTCAGCAATAAAATCGAGAGCTATTTCGTTATGAGGAAACCACCACGAATTTCAGAAAAAAGACAGTTAAAGACAGTAGCTTCTCCCTTTTCAACTGTCTCCAGATACACCCAGGGTACTCGTTCAGAAAGAATTTCTTTATTTAATAAAGAGTAATTTCTTGTCTGGAAGAACTTTTGAATTTCCTCCCAAAGGTTCGAGTGTTCAACTGGAATATCAAAAATAGTCTTCCAATGAAAATCCTGATCTGAGTCGTCATAGCATAAATCCATAATGTCATAACAGTAATAGGGCCCAAGGATGCTAATAGAGACTGTGAGAGTCGTCATTTTACCACCAAGTTCATTAATACTTTTAAAGTCTCCTTCTGCGTTATTTTCATGAAACTTTGCGTATTTATAAAGTAAGATTTCAACTGTGTGGCAAACATCATTTCCTTCTAAGCCTAACGAAGTTACATCTCGATAATCATATTCCGACATCTTTTGGGCAAGCATTTGTAAAAACTCATCAAAAATGTCAGGATTGATTGCAGCGTCTATTTTCTGTTGGATTAAACGTTTATGTTGTTCGGTTTCGTAAAACTCTTCCAACTGGTCAGATATTTCACCTTGATAATATTTATTTATGATCTGTAAAATATCATCTTCCATTATCTGCGCTTCCCTCCACTCTTAACTTTATCTAGTAAACGTTTTCCACCTTCTTTTATTAGTTTTAGTGCTTTTCGAGCTTGTTTTATACCTTTTTGGGCGTCTCGTTGAATCTCCTCGAGTGTACTTTCTCTATATTCCCCCGGAAATTCACGCTTAAGAGAACCCGGGAGGCTATCATAGGGATATTGTGAAGCAATATACGCTACAGTTATAGCACCTATTAGCCACACGACACCCTCATAAGCTAAGGGCGCAGCTAAAACGAAGAAATCTCCATCAGGATCTACGTTATTAATAGGGTCATTATTCGTGTAAACATAGGGATTGATTGTATCGGGTATCCTTTCAACATCTCTTTTAGCATCCCGGCTTAAAAATCTTCCATCTACAGGATCGTAGTACCTGTTAATAAGGTAATATAAACCTGTTTCCTCATCATAGTAATACCCGGAATAGGTAATGGGGTTGTAAAGAGTGCCTGTTTTACTTACTAATTTACCCCATGGGTCGTACCTATAGCTTACAACTGTTGAACCCCACCAGTCGGTTATGGATACAACATTACCGTGGCCGTCATAGTTATAGTAGTAATTTGAACCACCTTGTTGCTGCATAAAAATTCGACCACGAGAATCATAGCTATAAGTTATCTTGGTAGTGTTGGTAATGGCATCAATTTCGGCCAGTAGGTTCCCTGAAGTATTATCATATTGGTACTTAGTATCGGCGGTTACTGCACCGGCGGGATTCTTTACAATTTTCTCTACCCGCTGACCAGCAGCGTTGTAGATAAATTCTACACAGCTCCCGTCAGGGTTAGTGACCTTAGCCAACTTGCCGTCGACACCCCAGGTATAGATATATCCGCCTTTGCTTATTAAATGACCAGCAGCATCGTAGGTATAGGTGGCATTACCATCTGTTCCAGAACGCTGGGCAAGCTGGTTTAGGTTATTGTAGGTGTAGTTGGTTGTTCCATTGGGAGCCGTTTTAGTTAAGCGGTTACCTACACCGTCGTAGGTATAGCTGGTTGTCCCGGTACTGTCATTATAACTCTGGAGCCTTCCGGTAACATCATAGGCATAGCTGATGCTTGCGCCGGTATTATCAGTTACCCCGGTTACCCGGCCGTTGGTATCATAAGTGTAAGAAAAACTGAATAGGACATTCAGATTAACATCCTTATTGGTTACTCCTGTTACCCGGTTGGCTGCATCATAAGTTACTGATTGACTTACTCCATCAGCATTGGCCCAGGTACGGGCTATACCGGTAATATTACCGGTAAGGTCGTAGCTGTAATTTGCTATGGCACCTCCGGTACCGTTTAAGACGGCAGTTAATTGGTTTGCCCCATCATAACTAAAGTTAAGGCTTGGGCCAATACCGGAGAAACTGGTTAGATTCTCGTTAGCATCATATCCATAGTTGATAATGGGCTGGTTGGGAATAGTTTGTCCCTGAACGTTATTGGTTCCGTTATAGCTATAAGAGGAATTTCCGGACACATTGTCATTGGCCCCAGTATTATTTCCATTCGCATCATAACCCAAGTCAAGAGATTTAGTGGGAACGATTGCCGTCGGGGAGTCAAAATCTTTGATACTAGTGGGCTGGTCCACGGCATTAAAATCTACCTGAGTTACTTGATTGTTAGAATCTATAACTTTAAAGAGGTTGCCTGCCGCATCGTAATTATAGGAAATAGTTCTACCGGCAGCATCGGTTTCAGAACTTAAGTTGCCGTTAGCATCATACGAGTAGCTTGTTGTGTTGTTGTTGGCGTCAGTTGTAGAAAACCGGTTCCCATAAGCATCATATGAGTAAGAGGTAATCTTTCCGGCAGGGTCGGTCACGCTCAACAGGTCCCCAGCACTATTATAGCTAAAACTAGTAATTCTGCCCAGAGCGTCAGTAAAAGTTAGCCGGTCATTAGAAGCATTATAGGTAGCAGAAGTTTGATTGCCAAGGGGATCGCTAGTACTGGTTAAATTCCCGTTAGCATCATAGGTATTAGTGGTAATTCCGCCTTTAGGGTCAGTAATCTGGGTAACATTATGGTTTGAATCAAGTATAAGATTGTTAACTCTATTCAAAGGATCGGTAATTTTGTCTATAACATAATTACCATTAGAATGATAACTTGTTACATTGCCGTTTCTGTCAGTAGCTGTAGAGGTATGATTAACCAGATCATAACTATAGCTGGTACCGGGCCTTGTAGGTTGGTCGGGAGCATCACGATCAGGTTCCTGAACCTTAGTTAGATTTTCAGCAGTATAAGTGAAGTCGGTAAGCCTGCCGTTAGGATCTTGGATTCTGGTAAGCTGATGACTGGCGTTATAGGTTAAATAAGTTATCTGGTTAAGAGGGTCAGTTACTTGTATTAGGTTACCCGATACGTCATAACCGTAAGAAGTAGCTCTGCCTGCAAAGTCAGTAATAGAGGAAATTCGCCCGCTAGGATAATAAGCTAAGTTGGTAACTCTACCTGTGGGGTCGGTAATTGAAGTTAGTTTTCCGTTAGCATCATATCCGTAACTAACCGTGTTACCATGACGATCCTGAATGGAAAGCAGTTTACCCCGTTGTACCCCGGTATTATTATCTGGAGTGGAATCAAACGTCAGTTTAGTACCATTTTTGTAAGTAATCGTATAATTAACTACAGTGGTTCCAGTTTTGACTAAATCCAGATAGGTTCCTGCCGGAGCAACGTACTTACTGGCAACACCGTCCCAGGTAAATACATGGGCGGTCCCGTCCCGGTCGGTATAGATTGCCTTAACACCAGGCTTTTCTACTATAGACTGGCCTCCGGTGAAACTCCAACCGTAGCCGAGTGGGCCATCAGTAACATCTTTCGAATTATAGGTACGGGTAAATTCAGTACCCAAGCCACGGCCAGGTAAGAAAACATCTGTATATTGCACCACATTGTTACCGGTTGTCATGTTCGTATGACTTACGCCGTTGGTTAGGTTGTGGGAATCATACGTCCAAAACCGTTCCAAGCCAAGCCGGCTGCCTGGATAATAGGTAACCGCTAGCATAGGCCTGTTATTCGGGTTATTTACATCATCAGAAGAGGTAAACTTTTTTACCGTGTTGGTAGTTTCACTATTACTCTTTAATAACATTCCCAGATTTGAGGAAGGGGTCTGTACCCAGTTAGCAACCATGGTTGTTATATCAAAGGTAATATTAAAAGATAGATCGAGTAACGGTCCTATACCGGTTACAGTAGTTTCAGGTGTTGCGTTAAAGTCACCCCCTGGGGTTGTCCAAGCGGTAGTCCCGTCACTGGTATTCCAGTTAGCACCCGATTCGGTCCAGGCCCTGGTAACTTTATGAACCTCTACCCCGATACTGGTATTATTGGTGACGGAAGCCATCCATAAATTTAGTGTTGCGTCTAAAATAGAAGCTCCTTGAGGAATGCTGGATAGGTCAAATTTAAATAGAGAACGGATTCTATTAGACTGGTTAGCATCCTGGTAGAGACCTACACCTAGCGTAGTATCACTTCCGCCGGTCTGAGTAGGGAAATAGCTGCGCATATTGGTATCGATACCGGTAGTGGCGTCCGGCTGATATTTGATGATCGTTGGGTCAATAGTTACCGGATAGAGCCGCTCAGGTGCATTAAGCCAAGCTTGGTCTGGGACTAAATCTATAAAGAAATTACTACCCCTTTGAACGATTTTCATAGAAACAGCATCGGATCGGGAACCCTCCGGTACGTCTGTTACGCCCGGATTAGCCTGATAACCGACAGGGATGCTTGAATCATACATAAATGGTTTTGCCAAAAGGAATAAGGATTGTCCGTTCATCCGACTTTTAAAAACTATCGAGCCGTCAGGTAACTTTTCATAAGTCAAACCGGGAGCGTGGAATTTAAAGGAAAAACCTGTTGCTTCGTTGGGAATGGGTCTGTTCTGAATGACAATATCCTCTTTGGCCCGGTCAGACCCAACACTATAAAACATATCAATACCGGGGTAAATTTCGGGATAGAATAACTTATTGTTGCTGATTTTCTGATGGTTTGCCGGCAACAGGTCACTATGTATGTTTCCGGGTACTCCATCTGCTTTTTTAACAAGGGCCAAACTAATGCTTTTACCGTCAATCGTGTAATTAATAAGTTCAGGAGCATCACTTTTAGTAGCAAATTTAACGGTAAAATCATTAGCTTTGTTGGTTAGACCATTGCCTGATGCGTCTGGAACTAAAGTGTTATCAATGGGTTCATATTTTCCTTGTGAATTCTTGAAATTAATCGGCCTTTCATAGATTTCGGTAGTATAGGAATGATCTGGGTTAATAAAGGTCCGGGATTTTTCACTTCTTTTTTCGGTTAATTCACGACGTTCTTTAGAGAGGGGCGCTCCACTCTTTTGCGGTCAGTTTGGGCGGCAGAGGCTTGGGGTAAGTTAAGACCAATATTGCCATTAAATGAAGTCGAAGCGAGTACACTGAAAAGAAAACTCAATGTAACTATCTATGCGATGCTTTTGATGAATCTTTTGCCGGTTCTCTTGCTCAATAGGTTAATCACGATGTCAACTCCTTGTAGTTGTAGAATGTTTCACTCAAGCCCTTCTAACCCTAGATTCCCGCTTTTCCATCACCACCTTTAAACCGCGAAGTGTTTCTTGTAAAATTCCATTCTTTTCGAGAATATTCTTTCTTCTTGTGAGATTTCCTTTAAGTAAATTGTTCCACAAAATCCACTACTACACCAAAATCCCATAATCGAGTACTAGTTTATGCGGTATCCCCTTATCCTGCTACAATAATCTTAGATACACACAGGATTTAGGATATATGGGTTCGCCAATGCATACGATTTTTTTGTTCGTTGACGGACCTCTCAAAATTCTGATATAATATAAATACAAATATTGATATAAGGAGCGTTTAAATATGCCGAACATTAGACCGATTTCTGATTTAAGAAACAATGCCAATGACATCTCAGAGTTTTGCCATAAGTCAAGAGAACCGGTTTTTATTACTAAAAACGGTGTCGGCGATATGGTTGTGATGAGCGTTGAAACCTACGAGCGGCAGCAGGCACTTATCAACCTGTATGCAAAGCTTGCCGAAGCAGAGGAAGAAATAGCAAATGGGGCAGAGGGGGAGGACTTTTTCGAGGTTGCAAGACAGTTGAGGAACAGCGTACATGGACAAGTATAAAATCAAGATATACTCCAATGCTAAAATGGACTTAAAGGATATTGTCAGCTACCTCAATACGCTGTCACCACAGGCTGCACTCAGAGACTACGATTTGATTGTAGAAAAAATCGGCAGCCTTGCCGAAATGCCTGAGCGGTGTCCCTTTGTCCGGGATCTCGCCCTGAAAGCCAAGGGATACCGGTACTTGATTGTAGAAAACTATTTGGTGTTTTTTGTAGTAAAGGCCGATATGGTGCAGATACGCCGCATTCTTTACAGCAAGCGTAATTATGAATGGTTGTTGTGAGAGAGTTTTTCTGCACAAGCAGGACTTTTGAGATTATTGGCCTGTATATTCTTGCGCAAAGGACAAATAATAACTGCGGTACGTGAATTAGGAGGTGAAAACATTGAATATAAGCGGCAGAAACAAGCTGGCCGGCAGTGTTAAGGACATTAAGTCAGGCGCTGTAATGGCCCAGGTAATTCTTGATGTAAACGGCCAGCAAGTGGTCTCAGCCATTACTAATGACTCTGTTGCCGAACTGGGATTAAAAACGGGAGATAGTGTGACCGCCTTGATTAAATCTACTGATGTGATGATAATGAAGTAAAAGCTTCAATCACACCGGCAGCAAAACCTGCTCCTGTTGCCCTAAACCCAGGCTCATCCTGGGCCTGCAGGAAGAAGTATATCAGGGAAACTGCTTCCGCCCTGCTGGCCGGGCTGCCGGGAGCAAACTTACCGTCAGAACCCTTCATGATGCCGAACCCTACCAGCCGCCGGGCGCTTTCCTTGGCCCAGGGGGCAATAGCTTTGCTGTCCTTGAAACTCTCCAGCTTGGGACCGTCCTCAGCCTTTTTATCTGCCGGGATCAAGCGGTTAAGCATTACTGCCATCTCCTGGCGGGTTACCCGGGCCTCCGGCCTGAACTGCTTACCGTCACCCTTCACCAGCCCTTCCTTGACTGCAGTCTCTACATACCGGTAGTACCACTTATCCTTAGCCACATCTTCAAAACTGGGGTTATCAGGATTAACCGGTTTAAGCTGGGACGCATTTACCAGCAGCTTGACAAATTCAGCCCGGGTAATGGCCCGGTCGGGAGCAAACTCCTCCCCTTCACTGTCGACAACCCCGATACCGGCCAGAGCAATCACCTTTTCATTTACCCAGTGGCCTGCAAGGTCCTTGTAAACCCCCTGCTTCCAGGGAAATCCATAAATAGATTCCGCTTCACCGGTAAGGGCGTTAATCCCTTTAGGCACCTCCTGGGCCAGGACATAGGCCAGGCGGACTTCCCTGGGAGAACCGCCTTTTGTTTGCTGACTCAGGTAACGCAGTTCCAGTTTCTCGGAAGCCCAGAACTTTTCTAAAGCTTTTTCAGCCGGAATCGCCTCTTTGGAAGCAGGCAATTCCCTTTCATCCCACATCATCCACAAATTTTCAATTTCCCCGGTTCGCCTGTTGACCTGGATATTTATATTATTACCGTTATAGGGAATACCGTTAACCAAACGGACATAGTTAAACGAGTATGGTGCATTTTTTTCCTCCTCAGGGCTAAATATCTCTTGAGTGCCTGCCAGGCTGCTTACCTTCCCAGGGAAGAGCTTTTTCAAAAAACCCCCGGCAATTTTCCGGGCCTCATCCTTGGAAATCTGTGCCCCGCCCAGACCGTTGTCCCCGCTGGAGGGGGCAAATTTGTTATAGCTCCGGACCTCTCCGGAATCTATGTCCACCTCAACCGATACCTGGGTACCCGACCGGTAGTCGGGAGCGCCCCAGGTAAAGCCCCAGATCCTGGTGCCCTTGCGCTGCCAGCTCTCATTATACCTGCGGTCCCTCAGTTTAAGTTCATTGGGAATACTAAAGGTTTTTTCCGCTACAGCCAGAGCCTCTTCCATGCTGAGGGGCTTTTGCTCTTTTTTACCCCCGTATACCGCCTCCTGAATCCCTTCAATACTTAATGGCTTCACTTCCAGCTTCCCTTTATCAAACTCCTGACCGTTCCACCTGTGAATCAGCTTACCGGTCACTGCATCAATGGCCAACCCTCCCTGTTCCATTCCTCCCGGCAGGTACATCAGCCGCACCGGCTGCAGCCAACCCGGGAATGGGGTTTCCTTGCGCTGGTAGTAAAGCCTCAAGCCAATACTATCCTGAAAAATCTTCCTGGCATCTTCGACGCTTTTGATGTTCTCAACCTTGGGGAAATTTATATTCCTGGTCCAGCGAAAAGAATAGTTAACTACTTTACCTGTATAGGCATCCACCCCGGCTGCGACTTCATCCTCAAAAGGAATCCCATTGACCAGCCGCTGCCAGCGGAACTGATAAATCCGGGGGCCCCCGTAGGGTCCTTTCAGGAAAGGCTCATTGAATTCCGGCATTGCCTTAAGCTCATTAAACTTCGCTCCCACCATCTTTTTCACGAAAGCTTCAGCTTTCTGCCGGGAAACCTCTTTGCTCAGAAGCTTTCCTGCGGGCCTCTGTTGAGATTCCGGGAAGCCTTCACCCGACCGGAAGTTGATTACTTCTCCCGTCTCCGCATCTATACTCGCTGAATAATGGCGAAAGCTCGCCTGCTGCCGGTCAAACCAGTTAAAATCCCAGCGCGGGCTGTCAATCCATTCATTGGCGGACTGGTAATTTACATCAAAGGACTTCAATTCCGCCGGTAATTCCAAAACCTTTCTGGCAATGTTCAGGGCCTGTTCCATGTTCAGTTGGCCCTCTCCTTCCCGCACTTGCTGTCCTTCCTGTGCCCCCCAGACGACTCCCAATTGTGAAAACATAAAAAATCCAGCCAGAAGTAACCCAAGCAACCTCTTCATTTCCAAACCTCCCCCACAAAACTGATCCCGGTCTCACCTAGCGTAAGGTCAATTATTAGCCCCGCAGATTAAACCAAAGTACAGGCATCCCCCCAGTCTGCACTACCGGTTTTCGCCAGACATTTTAGCCTATTATGGACTTAGACGAAAAATGCCCACTATTAGTTCCCTTATTATACCATTTTTTCCAGGACTTTTGGCATGGGATTATGTCCTAAAAATAAAAAATTTCAGGGCTTAATTTCCCTGAAATTCATGGCATAATCAATTATGTCATCAGTATGTTGCCGGACAACCCGCTAGTAATTAGCCGCTTCCGCCGGCCTGCCCAGTAAATAGCAATAATCCGCATCAGTGGGGTAACCGTTAGAAGAACACTTCCGGCGCTCCCGGACCTGGACATCCAGCAGTACCCAGCCATTTTCTAAAAGTGAGCAAATCAAACGGTTCTTACTGAGGTTTTCCGAGGACACTATAACCTCCTTAACCTCCGAGAATTCGCCAGAATCTTGACCGTTTTGTCCTTTTAAATTATGACCCATGGCCATCACCTCATGTTTAGACTCTGGGACTATGGGACTCTAGCTATATTATAGTTGGCCTCATTGGTCCTGTGGAGTCTTTACTCGCCAATGGCTTTTTTCCCCAAGACAATTTGCTGCCTGACAGGTTTAACGGCAAGTGTACTACCGGTAGTCCAAGTAAACTACCATTCACGCTCAACCGGTGGGTCGTGAGAAAGTGGGCACAAGTGCAATCGCCCCGAAAAAATATTTCCGCTTACCACCGACCTGTACTTCCTGGTTACATTATAACACAGATTATACACTAAAACCCTAACTTGCAATTTTCTGAATTTAATCCTAAAGGACCTTGGCGGCGCCCCGGTACACTAAGCCCCGCACACCATCCACGGTTACCACCAAGTCATCTTCCAGAATAGACGTGGCCCCTTCCACACCTACCACCACCGGGATGCCCAGGCTAAGGCCCACAATGGCGGCATGGGAGGTTAAACCGCCTTCTTCTGTGATTACAGCGGCTACCTTTTCCATGGCCGGCACAAAGTCCCTGTCAGTGGCCCCGGTGACCAGAATGTCCCCCGGATTGGCTTTTTCCAGCGCTTCCCTGGCTGTCTTGGCAATCTTCACATGGCCGGTGATGGCCCGGGTTCCTATGCCGGTTCCCTTGGCCAGGACATCCCCCACCACATGAACCTTAAGCAGGTTGGTTGTACCGGGAACACCTACAGGTACTCCGGCGGTGATAACCACCAAATCCCCGGCCTTAATCAGGCCTGCCGACAGCGCCCCCTGAACGGAGGCCGCAAACATCTCATCAGTACCTTCTGTTTCTGCCACCAATACAGGCTGGACACCCCAGACCAACTCCAGCTTGCGTACTACGTCCATTTTAGGTGTTACGGCTATTACCCGGGCCCGGGGCCGGTATTTGGAAACCATTCTGGCGGTATGGCCGGATTTGGTGGAGCTGATAATGGCTGATGCTCCCAGGTCCTGAGCTGTAGTTACCGTAGCATGGCTAATGGCATCAGTGACCGTCCGCTGGGGAGCAATCCCCTTTTTGCCCAGAATCTCCTCAAAGCGCAGAGCCTGCTCCGCTCTGGCAGCAATACGGGCCATGGTGCGGACCGCCTCTACCGGATACTTGCCAGCCGCTGTTTCGCCGGAAAGCATGATCGCATCAGTGCCGTCAAAGATAGCATTAGCTACATCGCTGGCTTCAGCCCTGGTGGGACGGGGATTTCTAACCATGGACTCCAGCATTTGAGTAGCAGTTACTACCGGTTTCCCGGCCTTGTTGCACTTCTCAATGAGCATCTTCTGGACCAGGGGGACTTCCTCAGTAGGAATTTCCACCCCCAGATCCCCCCTGGCGACCATGATGCCGTCAGCTACTTTGAGGATTTCGTCAATATTGTTAACCCCTTCATGGCTTTCGATCTTAGCAATAACCTGGATATCAGATCCGTGTTCCTCTAAAACGCGGCGAATTGCCAAAACGTCTGAGGCCTTGCGCACAAAGGAAGCAGCGATAAAATCCATCCCATGCTTAATAGCAAACTCGATATCGGCTATATCCTTCCCGGTAACCGCAGGGAGATTTACCACCACTCCGGGTACATTCACTCCCTTGCGGCTGCCAATCTCACCGCCATTGACCACCTCACAGCGAATTTCTGTGCCTTCCACTTCCTTTACCGTCAGTCCTACCAGCCCGTCATTAATCCTAATGACGCTCCCCGGTTGAACATCCCGGGGGAGTTCCTTATAACTAACGCTGGCCCTACTGGAGTCCCCCTCAATTTCCTCAGTGGTCAGGGTGAATTCCTGACCCTGCTGGAGCAGGATAGGCTCTCCTTTAAGCACTCCCAGGCGGATTTCAGGCCCCTTGGTATCCAATAAGACAGCCACCGGCCGGTTACTGACAACAGTCGCCTGCCGAATATTTTCCAAGCGCTTGGCATGTTCCTCATGGGTACCGTGAGAAAAGTTCAGCCGGGCTACATTCATTCCCTCCCGGATAAGTTCAGCTAGGGTCTCCACGGACTCGCTGGCCGGTCCGATAGTACATACAATCTTAGTTCTGCGCATTTCCAGTTAACCTCCTCCGGACTATATGCAACGCACTTTATGGCAGCCATTCTGCCTTCCCTGACTTTCAGGTTGCTTCACCATAAAGCTACACTATATCGAGAGTATATTCGCAAGCTTATACAAGTCTAAGTCGATGGTTTTATGCTGGCTCAAGGCATAGTCGATATCATAGGCCTTGATTTCTCCGGCGGTTATCCCAATTACCTTTCGGGTTTCTCCCGCCATCATGACGTCTACCGCTTTTGCCCCCATCCGGGCGGCCAAAACCCTGTCGAAAGCAGTTGGTGAGCCACCTCTCTGGATATGGCCGAGAATGGTAACCCGGGTTTCGAAGCCGGTCTTATCCTGAAGGTATTTTCCGATGTCCAGAACATTTCCGGCACCCTCAGCAACTATAATAATACTATGCAGCTTACCGCGCATGTGGCCCCGCATCAGCCTTTCTACCACTTCATCCAGTCTGAAGGGCACCTCGGGAATGAGGATAGACTCTGCACCGCCGGCCACACCTGCCTCCAGAGCAATGTAACCTGTGCGCCTGCCCATTACCTCGATTATAAAGGTGCGCTCGTGAGAAGTAGCAGTATCCCTGATCTTGTTGATAGCATCCAACACGGTATTAAGGCAGGTATCAAAGCCGATGGTATAGTCTGTACAAGGAATATCGTTGTCAATGGTCCCGGGGATTCCCACTGTGGCCACACCATGCTCTGTGGCCAGAGCCCTTGCTCCCCGGAAAGACCCATCCCCGCCTATCACTACCAGTCCGTCAATGTCCAGATTTTTAAGATTGGAGGCTGCCTGCCCCCGCCCTTCCGGGGTCATAAACTCCTGGGAACGGGCGGTCTTCAGAATAGTCCCTCCCCGCTGAACAATGTCAGCTACCGAGCTTAAATTCATATCCCTGAACTCCCGGTGAATCAGGCCGGCATATCCCCGTTCAATACCGACGACTTCCAGGCCGTTGTGAATTGCTGTCCGTACCACCGCCCGCACAGCGGAATTCATCCCCGGGGAATCTCCCCCACTGGTCAATACGCCTATACGCCTCATGTTTTAGCCTCCCAGCGTACAAAAGAAATGCCCTTGGCGTTGATTACTATAACAATAATTCTAGAATTCAACACCAGGAGCAAATACTTTGTTTATTTTATCCTTGCAGGAATTTTCCTATGCGACGAAATTTGTTATAACGCTCCTCTGTTAACCTTGCAGCCGGCAAACCCTCCAGTTCAGCTAAATTCCTGAGCAAAGCCTCCTTGAGCTTTTGGGCGGCCTGATTGTGATTCTTGTGTGCCCCGCCTAACGGTTCTGCAATCACTTCATCAATAACTTCCAACCCTTTTAGGTCCCTGGCTGTGAGCTTCAGCAGCTCAGCCGCCTCACTGGCACGGGAGGAATCCTTCCAAATTATCGCGCCAAAACTTTCCGGAGAGATAACCGAATACACTGCGTTCTCGAGCATAAGTACCCGGTCGCCAATGCCCAGGGCCAAAGCCCCGCCGCTGCCCCCCTCGCCTATGATCACAGCAATTACAGGCGCCTTAAGGGCCATCATTTCTACCAGGTTCCTGGCAATGGCTTCACCCACTCCCCGTTCCTCAGCAGTAATCCCGCAGTAGGCCCCCGGGGTATCGATAAAACAGATAACCGGCCGCCCAAACTTTTCCGCCTGGTGCATCAGCCTTAAGGCCTTACGATATCCCTCAGGATGGGACATCCCGAAATTCCTGGCCAAATTTTCCTTGGTATCATGGCCTTTAACCTGACCGATAACCGTCACCGGTCGACCGGCCAGCTTGCCGATACCCCCCATGATGGCAGGGTCATCCCCGAAGGTCCGGTCTCCATGGAGCTCGATGAAATTATCCATGATTAGCTTTATGTAATCTGCAACCGTAGGCCGTTCACTATGCCGGGCAATCATTACCCGCTGCCAGCGGTTCAGGTTTTGGTAGATCTCTTCTTTCAGCCTCTGGGCTTTCTGTTCCAAGGTCTGAATTTCCGAAGCGAGATTGATACCCTTCTCCTCGGAGAACTTCCTAAGTTCGGCAATCTTGGCTTCCAACTCTACCAGCGGCTTTTCAAATTCTAAAATGCTACTAGGCATTTGTTCCCTCCCTGGGTTGGTGTAAATCCAGCAAAGCAGCCAATGTGCCCTTCAGCCCTCCTCTTGGAACCACCAAATCCACAAAGCCGTGATTTAACATAAATTCCGCCCTCTGGAAGCCCTCAGGCAGCTTCTGGCGTATGGTCTGTTCAATAACCCTTGGCCCTGCAAAGGCTATCAAGGCTCCGGGTTCAGCCAGGTTAATATCCCCAACTGAGGCAAAACTGGCGGTAACTCCTCCTGTTGTGGGATCGGTAAATACTGAAATGTAGGGGATTCCGGCCTCCCCTAGTTTAGCCACCGCACCACTGGTCTTAGCCATCTGCATCAGGGAAATAATCCCCTCCTGCATTCTGGCTCCCCCGGAAGCAGCAAAGATAATAACCGGAACCCTGCGCTCAAGCGCTCTTTCCATGGCCCGGACAATCTTTTCTCCTACCGCTGAACCCATGCTGGCCATGATGAAATGGGAGTCCATAACCCCTATAATCACCGGAAAGCCCCCAATAGTTGCCTCACCCGTAATAATGGCTTCCTTGAGGCCGGTAGCATCCCGGGCTTCAGCCAGCTTTTCCCCGTATTCGGGAAAGTCCAGGGGATTCCCCGAAAACAGCCCTGGATCTAACTCCACAAAACTGCCCTCGTCCACTGTAAAAGCTAATCTTTCTCGTGCGGTAAGCCTGAAATGATACCCACATTTAGGGCACACCTTGAGATTGCGCTCAAGTTCTTTAGTATAGGCTATTTCCCCGCAGGACCGGCATTTCTGCCAAAGGCCGCCGGGCATATCCCTTTTTGCCGGGACAGCTTCCTGTTCTTTCGGCTTTGCCGTCTCCTCCCTGCCTTCCTCCAACCTGGGCTTCACAGTGACATATTTGGGCTTCCTAAATAAGTCTTTTAACATTAAACAGAAAACACCTCTTTATTCCTATTATCGCCGTGTGCTATGACTGTTTATAATCTCCATTGCTTCATCAACTTCTGATTCCGGTACTAAAATTTCATAGGAGCCCCCATCTCCGTTATGGGGCAGGCCGACAGTTCGCAACGAGACCAAAAGTCCTTCACCTGTCAGTACGTCCTTTAATCTCTCTGCCACACTTTTGCTTGGCGCTATGTACACTACAGTCCACATGGGTTCCGGCCCCCTTCTTGATGTAGCTTACTGTCCTATTTTACCCTCATTTTCAGATAATTTACTACAGAATACAGTAAAATCCAGAGTCTACACCCTGGATGACTAAATCCCTGATTCCGTGGTTCCGTGTTTAGTAGATATCTGCGCCCGGCCTCTGATTTTCATTGCTGAGGTATGTTCAGTAAACTGGGCTACCATCACTTCACCCTTGTCCAACTTTTCAGTATGATGAAACTTGGTATCCTTCCCCCGGGTAAGACCGATAATGGTTACTCCGTTTTCTAAAGCCTTAATCACAATATACTCACCGGAGATCTGCTGCTTCTCTATCAAACCTTTCACCTCTTTAAAAACTCACTTTGCCAAAATAATACCATAAGATGCGAGGTTTTGCAATAAGCCTCGTAACCGGTCCGTTAATCATTGCCGGTCGGTTGTCTCCGTAATGGCAGCACGCGTCTTAAATACCCAGGGCAATCTCGGGTCGACTCCGGGTGGGGCGGTTACCCTCATGCCGGGCAATGCCTATGCTATCCAGTAACACCTGCCCACGATACCGACACGTTTCCGCCCAGGTCAGGCTGCCTGCCCGGTACGGAGCGTGGAGACTCCGAACCGGCAGGCAGCCTGACCGGAGATAGGAATTTGTTCTACCGGAGACAAGCAAGCATTACCGGAGAAAGGAGTCGTCACGGAGAGAAGCCGGACCTATTTAACGGCAGGCTTCCGGGCCATCTGATGGGCAATCCGGGCGGAAGCCGCAGCGGCAATTCCCGCAATGATATCATCCAGGAAAGTATTGACTTGATTCTGTTTATTGGCATTAAGCTTACCAATAACCCCAATTTTCTGCTTGTCCAGATACCCGAAGCTGGTGATCCCGATTGTGCCGTACATATTGGTGATTCCAAAGGCCAGTACCTCATCCATGCCGTAAAGCGGTTCGTCACTTTCG
>JAJZTU010000037.1 GCA_021848765.1 Bacillota bacterium | reverse complement strand
TTGGCCCTTAAGGGCAGGGAAGGCCGGGGGATAGTCAAGAATTATGGGCTGGATCCCAAGCTGGGGAAGTACCACCGGACTTATTGCCTGGTTTGTGAAGATATCGTGGAGCTGCCGCCACCGGTGTTCACCTGTCCACGCTGTGGCGCCGGAGGTAATAAGGTGGTTAACGGGGTTTTGGACCGGCTTAAATCCATCGCTGACAGCCCGGAGCCGCAATCGCCGCCGGGGAGGCCACCCTACCAGTATCAGGTGCCCTTGCAGTTTTTGCCCAAAGTGGGGGCAAAAACTTTAGATAAGCTGCTGGCCAGCTTTGGTACGGAAATGGCCGTGCTGCACCAGGCGCCTGGGGAGGACCTGGCAAAGGCGGCAGGTGATACTGTGGCTGGGTTAATCCTGGCGGCAAGAGCAGGTGAGTTGTCAGTAATAGCGGGTGGTGGCGGGAGGTATGGGAAGGTGAGTTGGGGCGAGTAACAGGCATACATACCATGAATGTACTTAAATACGGAAATTTTGGTTCAGGGGGTTCGGCGTTTATGGTTTGTAAGGGTGTTTTCGTTACCACCGATGCCTCGGGAGCAGTTGCCGGAGCCAGGATGGGGCATGTAGTGGTAGTGGTAGATGTTATCAGCATGTCTACCACTCTGGAGGCCGCCCTGGATGCCGGGGCTGCCGAAGTTTTTGGGGCAAGTCCGGATTATTCCAGGGCGCCGGTGGCCTTAGACCCGGAGAAAATTGGTTGGCTGGCCGGTATGCAAGCTACGGAATTAGGTAGTGAAATAGTGCTGATTGGTGAGCCGAGAATCGGGACGGATGCTGAACGCCTGGCTAGAATGACCAAAGCTGTTCAGGGAGTCAGGAAAACCGGGGCAGCTATTTGTGCAGTTTTACCCAATCTGGGGGCGGAGACAGCCAAGATGATAGATTTTCGGGGTAAAGTGATTTTAGCGGTTACAGATACCGGGGGTGTAGCCTTCGATGCTGCAATTACTGCAGGGGCTCAGGCGGTAACGGTGGCTACAATAGCCCGGACCCTGAAACACAAGGGTACTGAGCCCGCTAAAAATGGTGCACTGAGGGCGAAAGAGCTGGCAGAAAGACTGGAAACCGGTATTACGGTGGTGGCTGCCAGCTCAAGTTCGTTAGAGGATATCCTGGGAGCGGAATATATTGCCAGCAGGATATTGGAATTGGTTCGCTTATCCCAGCACTCGTTTAATTAGTTGTTCAGCACTTCCAGGGAAGGGCTTCACGTTTTCACCGCATCCGGGACAACCTTGGGCCAAGGTTTCGAGGTCCTTTGGGGTGTCCTTTTTGGATTTTTGCATGGCCACCAGGCGACCACACTCAGAGCATTCAAAAAAAGCAAAATGACTGATAAACTCCGGTGTCGATTCTTGAACTCCGCTTCCCGGCCCTCCACTTCCCCGGCCTGCAGTTCCCTGTACTGCATTGGAGCCTGCTTTTAGCAGTCTCTGATACTCTTCTTCGGTTAAAATGTACATCATCTACATCATCCTCCGCTCTTATTATCCGCTTTCAACAATTCCACTCCTTAACCTTTGCTAAGCCTTAAACAACTCCTTCCACCGCCCGGAAACCCGTTTAACGATATCTTCCCGGGGGACAAGCTCATCGGGATATTGGGGCTTCATGCGGGCATCTATGACAATAGGCCCCTGGTATTGGATTTTGTTATGTTTGATTACTGAATCGGCATAGATATCATGGGCCGGGTCAAAACGGGTAAAGACCGTCCACAGGAAAGCGGTTTGGCCATTGATTGGGTCGGTGTCATCAACCAGGATAACCAGCGGCCAAGCTGCCAGTTCTTTTTGGGCCTGTTTGACGATTTCTCCGGCCAGGCCGGGGTCATTTTCAAATGAGTCCCCTGCAACCAGGAGGCAGCCGCCACAGTAAGGCTTAAGCTTATTAATGCCGGGAAGCGGCCCCTGGCGGTACTCATAGGGCAAATCACGGACCGGATTTCCCAGCCCGGTCATGATGGCTTTACTTCCCTTGTTAAACCGGCGTCCGGTGTAATCCAGGGTATCCATAGAGGTGTCGTTGATAATCAGCAAATCCCGGGCCGGCTCAAAGCGTTTAAGTACATTTTCCAACAACTCGTCAAACTTCGCTAAATTGCAGCGTACATCAGTCACTATCAGGAATTTGGTCAGGGTCAACTGGCCTTCTCCCATAATCCGAAAAGCGTGAGCCATGGCCTCACGGTAGTAGCTCTCCCTAACCACCGCAGCAGCCAGAGCGTGGAAGCCGGTTTCCGCATAGGTCCACAGGTCGGCAACACCGGGCATAACCATGGGAAACATAGGAGACAGCAGGCTTTGGAGGTATTCTCCGATGAAGTAATCCTCCTGCCGGGGTTTACCTACCACTGTTGCGGGGTAAATGGCATCCTTGCGCCGGTAAACCTCTTTGACATTAAAGACCGGAAAATCGTGGACCCAGGAATAGTATCCATAATGGTCACCAAACGGGCCTTCCGGGCGCCGGACATGGGCCGGAACCTCGCCACAGAGGGCAAACTCTGCTTCAGCTATGAGAGGATGAACGTGACTGGCTGTGTCGACCAGGTTAAGCTTTTCACCCATTAAAAACGAAGTAAAAATTAACTCAGGCAGCATTTCAGGCAGGGGAGCAATAGCAGTCAGAATCAGGGCCGGAGGGCCTCCCAAAAATACGGTAACCGGTAATGCCTGGCCCAACTGCTCTGCGGCATAATGGTGAAATCCGCCACCCTTATGGATTTGCCAGTGCATACCTGTCTGATTTTTCCCGAAGATCTGTATCCGGTACATACCGAGATTGTGCTCCCTGGTTACAGGATGCTCAGTATAGACCAGGGGAAGGGTGATGAAAGGTCCCCCATCTTCCTGCCAACCGGTTAAAGCAGGGAGTTGTTGAAGATTGACCTCCCTTTCCCTACACTCGAGTACCGGAGCCTTGGCCGGACTTACTCTTTTTAATCCGGAGCCGGCGATATCCAGCAGCCATTTGCGCTCCTTCCAGAGGGCCGCCGGTTTAGGGGGGAGCAGTTTATCCATTGCCAGAACAGCTTTTTGGACCAGTTCCTCCGGCCGGGGGCCGGTCACCAGGTCTACCCGCCGTCTTGTACCGAATAGGTTGGTCACTACCGGAAAACGGCTGCCTTTTACCTTGGTGAACAGCAGGGCCGGTCCTTGTTCATCAATAACCCTGCGGTGGATTTCCGGCAACTCCAGATAAGGGTCAACTTCTGCCGTTACTTCGATAATTTCCTGCTCTTTTTGCAACAGGTTAATAAAGCTTCGTAAATCCTTGTGCATCAAGACACCTCGGTTAAATGATATTTCGTACCATAACATTTTACCACATTAACTTAAGTTTCTCCTACTTCTACAAAAATCCTGCAAAAAATAGGTCAGTGATTAAAATGCCCCGGCAAAATCGCTCTGCCACTCATAAAATTGCCTGTCCCGCATAGATATGTAGTGAGCAAAGCAAAGGGGCGATGTGCCGGTGAGAGAATTATTAAGACAAACACTCTATAATTACCTGAGGCCGCGGCTGTTTCTCTATGTTTTAGTTGGGGTGCTCTACGGGCTGGGGGTAATCCTTGGGGCATTGGGTGTGGGGCTTTTGAGCAAGGAACAAGTGGATTATCTGACCCAACTCATCACCAACTTTCTGGCCCATCTCCAAAACCTTCAAATCGACGATCAGGCCTACACCAGGGAAGTCCTGGGCTCCATCTGGAAGGACCTCGGCTTCATTTATCTCCTGAGTCTGACCATCATTGGCCTGCCGGGGGTGTTCGTAATCATCTTCCTGCGGGGCTTTCTGCTGGGCTTTGTCCTGGGGTTCTTCGCCCAGGAAATGGCCTTTGACGGGATGATCTTTGCCACCCTGGCCCTGGTGCCCCAAAACCTGATCACCGTCCCTGTATACCTGGCAGCAGGGGTTACTGCTGTGGAATTAAGCTGGTTTCTCCTGCGCCGCTTTTGGCATTTCCCCAAGCCGCCCCTGAGGCCGTATGTATGGAAATTTACCACTTTCATGTTCTTCCTGGCAGTAATAGCTTCCATGGGAGGGCTGATGGAGGTCTATATCACCCCCATTTTCATGAAATGGGTTGCGGCGGGAATTAAGTAGCATGTGGATAGCACATTTAAGGCATTGATTGGGAGGAAAGCTAAAATGCTCTTAATAGTATTTACCAAGTGGCAGGAGAAACTTGCCTATGCCCTGCGAATTTTGTTGATTCTGGTTTTTCTAAGCTTGCTGCTGCCAAAAGCTTTGCATTTGCTTGTGGGCAGCGAATTTCTGGGCAGCTACAATAAAGAGGAAAATCCCTCCGGAAATCCCACGCGGGTTGAGCATGTAGAGGCGGAGAGCAAAGAGGAACCTGGCCTGTTGGACGGAATTGTAATTGAGCTGCAGAAATTCTACCGCAAGGACCGTTAGGGGAATCACCGGGAAAATCATCAGGGAAATCACCAGGGCTGCCGCCAGGGGAAATCAAAGGAGGATTTGGATAATTAATGTAGAAATATGGAGATGTCAGGGGGGATCCGGATGGAAAAGCTCATCTCCAATTTCTTAAATTACCTCGCTGTGGAAAGAGGACTGGCTAATAACACCAGGGAATCCTACGGAAGGGACCTGTGTCAATTTGCGGGGTTTTTGGCCCGGCAAAAGCTGACCACCGCTTCCGAGATCCACAAAAACCACGTCATGGCCTATCTGCTTTCCCTGCAAAAGTCCGGGAAAGTGCCGGCAACAATTGCCCGGCACTTAGCCGCTATTAAGGGCTTTTTCCGTTTTTTGCTCAATGAAGGCTTGGTACCCAAAGATCCTACCCTGAATCTGGAGTCGCCTAAGCTGCGCAAGAAATTACCGCAGATTTTGTCTAATGCCGAGGTGGACAGCTTGTTAAACCAACCCGATAGCGGACGGGTGGCAGGACTTCGGGACAAAGCCATGCTTGAGGTGATTTATGCTACCGGCTTGCGGGTGTCGGAACTTTGCTCCTTAAATGAACAAGACCTGAATCTGGAACTGGGTTTTCTGCGTTGTATTGGCAAGGGTTCCAAGGAAAGGATTGTACCTTTAGGGAGACTGGCGGTACAGGCAGTAACTGCATATTTGCAGAGAGGCAGAGTAAAACTATTGAAAAAACCGGCCGAAAAGGCCCTGTTCCTTAACCACCACGGGCGGCGCCTTACCCGCCAGGGATTCTGGAAAATTATCAAGAAATATGCTTTCGAGGCAGGGATCCCAAAGGAGATTACTCCCCACACCCTGCGGCATTCTTTTGCTACCCACCTGCTGGAAAACGGGGCAGACCTGCGCTCGGTGCAGGAGATGTTAGGACATGCGGACATTACCACCACCCAAATATACACCCACCTGACCAGGAATAAAATTAAAGACGTATATTCCCGCACTCATCCACGTGCGTAGGAGGTAAAAAAATGGCAATATTCAACAGGGTTATTCTCATAGTCATGGATAGCGCCGGAGTCGGTGAGTTACCTGATGCTGAGCAATACGGTGATATGGGCTCGAATACCCTCGGAAACATTTCCCGGGCCGTTGGTGGCCTGGAATTGCCCAATATGGGCAGGCTGGGCCTGGGGAACATTCTTCCCCTGGAAGGGGTCCCGGCCATGAAAAGCCCGGCAGGAGCTTTCGGTAAGCTGGCTGAGCAATCAGCGGGAAAGGATACCACTACCGGCCACTGGGAAATTGCCGGAATCATTTTAGAGCGGCCTTTTCCTACCTATCCCCATGCTTTTCCACCGGAACTCATTGCTGAATACGAGCGGCTCATCGGGCGCAAAACCCTGGGCAACAAGGTTGCTTCGGGGACAGCGATTATTGATGAATTAGGCAGGCAGCATATGGAGACAGGCTACCCGATCGTGTATACCTCTGCTGATTCTGTGTTTCAAATTGCCGCTCATGAGGAAGTTATCCCAATTAATGAGTTATACCGCTTCTGCCAAATTGCCCGGGATATGCTGGTTGGGGAGCATGCTGTGGGCAGGGTTATTGCCCGGCCTTTTACAGGACAACCCGGTTCCTTCAAGCGTACCGAGCGGCGTCATGATTATTCCCTGACCCCGCCTCAAGATACCCTGCTGGATATCATCCGGGCTGCCGGCCTGGAGGTCATGGCCGTAGGTAAAATCAAGGATATTTTTGCCCAGCGGGGGGTGACCCGGCACAAACCGGCTAAAAACAACGCTGACGGCATGGACAAGACCCTGGAATTCATGGCCCAGGGAGATGCCGGTCTGATTATCACCAATTTGGTGGATTTTGATATGGTCTATGGGCACCGCAACAACGCTGCGGGCTATGCCGGGGCTTTACGCGAATTTGACACCAGGCTGCCCGGGGTTATGGAACGCCTGCAAGAAGATGATATGCTGGTGATTACAGCCGACCACGGGTGCGACCCCACTACCCAAAGCACCGATCACTCCAGGGAATACGTACCGGTGCTGGTCTACGGCTCACAAGTACAAGGGGGAGTAAACCTGGGAACCCGGGAAACCTTTGCCGATTTGGGGGCTACAGTAGCCGAAGCTTTAGGCCAAAAGCTGCCCACCGGCAAAAGTTTTTTACGGGAAATACTAAAATAGTGAATAGGGAGGCATACCATGCTAGCTGAAAAGATTAAAGCAACAACCGGATACATCCGTACTAAGACCCAATTGGAACCGGAAATCGGACTAATCCTAGGCAGTGGACTGGGGGCGCTGGCCGGTGAAATCACCAATGGCGTAGCCATCGCTTATAAAGACATCCCCCATTTTCCCGTGTCGACAGTGGAAGGCCATGCCGGGCAGTTGGTAATTGGCGAGCTGCAGGGGAAAAAGGTAGTGGCCATGCAGGGACGTTTTCACCATTATGAGGGTTACTCTTTGAAGGAAGTCACCTACCCCGTGCGGGTGATGCAGAAGCTGGGGGTTAAAATCCTGCTGGTGACCAATGCCGCCGGGGGAGTAAACACCGACTTTGTCCCAGGGGACCTCATGGTTATCAGAGATCACATTAACCTGGTGGGGGACAATCCCCTTATTGGACCTAACCTGGAGGAATTTGGGCCCCGTTTTCCCGATATGTCTGAGGCTTACAACAAGCCACTGCGTAAATTGGCCGAGGAAGTAGCCAAGGAGGCAGGTTTTAAGCTAAAGAAAGGCATATATGCCGGGCTAAAGGGACCATCTTATGAAACCCCGGCGGAAATCCGCTATCTCAGGGCCATCGGTGCGGATGCTGTCGGTATGTCTACCGTGCCGGAAGTCATTGTCGCTAATCATGGCGGCATGAAGGTATTAGGCATTTCCTGCATTACCAATATGGCTGCCGGGGTCCTGGATGTCAAGCTGGACCACGCTGAGGTCATGGAAGTCGCCAACCAGGTCCAAACCCGCTTCCTTGCTCTGGTGAAAGGCATAATCGCCGGAATTTAGCTTTTTATGCCTGAACAAAAGGCCAGGGGAGGGAAGCAAATGCGTGCCTATGATATTATCGCCAAGAAACGGGACGGCGGTGAGCTGTCCCGGGAGGAAATAGAATATCTAATTCAGGGTTTTACCCAAGGCCAGGTGCCCGACTACCAAATGTCCGCCATGGCAATGGCCATCTTCATCCGGGGTATGAATGCCCGGGAGACAGCGGACCTGACTATGGCCATGGTCCATTCCGGGGAAACTGTTGACCTCTCGCCAATCCATGGTATTAAGGTGGATAAGCACAGCACCGGAGGGGTTGGAGATACCACCACCCTGGTACTTGCTCCCTTGGTAGCCGCAGCCGGTGCGCCTGTGGCCAAGATGTCCGGCAGGGGCTTGGGCCACACCGGGGGCACCCTGGATAAGTTTGAGGCCATCCCGGGCTTCCGGGTTGAGCTAACCAAGGAACAGTTCATCCATAATGTCAATACTGTTAAAGCTGCGGTGGTCGGCCAGACCGGCAATCTGGCCCCGGCCGACAAAAAGCTCTATGCCTTAAGGGATGTTACGGCTACCGTAAACTGCATCCCTCTGATTGCCAGCAGTATCATGAGCAAAAAACTGGCTGCCGGCGCCGACGCCATTGTTCTGGACGTGAAAACCGGGAGCGGGGCTTTTATGAAAACTCTGGACGACTCTTTCAGCCTGGCCCGGGCGATGGTGGATATTGGAACTCATGTAGGTCGTCACACGGTAGCTATTATCACTGATATGGGCCAACCTTTGGGCTACGCTATCGGCAACGCCCTGGAAGTCCGTGAGGCTATTGATACCCTGCAGGGGAAAGGCCCCCAGGACCTGGAACAACTCTGCCTGACCCTGGGGGCGCACATGCTGCTTCTGGCCAAAGTGGCGGACAACTGGGAAGAGGGCTGCAATAAGCTTAAAGAGCTCATTGCGGACGGGTCCGCCCTGGAAAAATTCAAGGAAATTGTTAGGGCGCAAGGTGGAGACCCCACCGTAATTGACCGCCCTGACTACCTTCCCGGCGCGGCCCACCAAATTGAAGTTAAAGCCCAAACCGCGGGATTTGTCCAGGCTATTGAAGCCGAAACCCTCGGTGTTGCCGCGACTATTCTGGGAGCAGGACGGGAAACCAAGGAATCAGTGGTTGACCCTGCAGTAGGCATAGTGGTCCGCAAGAAAACTTCGGACCGGGTAGAGGCGGGAGAAGTCCTGGCTGTAATCCATGCCAATGACCTGGAGAAGGCGACGGCAGTCCGTCAGAAGGTCCAGCAGGCCTATACGATAGGCAGTAATCAACCGCCTAAGCCGCCACTAATCTTCGGGGAGGTTTCCAAAGCGGGGATTAGGAGGTACTAACGGGATCAGAGAACCGGATAAACCTTAATTTTGTGACCGATAACACTTAACTTTCGGGCATAATTTGTCCATCCTGCCATATACTATTGGTGTAATAATACCAAGAACCATGTTGACAGGAGGGAACCACCAATGAAACGCTGGAAGTTAAGAGATAAGGTCATGGTAATACTCTGTTCGGCATCCCTATTATTTGGACAAGTTGGCCTGGCTTGGGCCACTTCGGAGTACCATGGAAAAACTAAAGAGAGACCAAGCAAAGAGGAAAAACAAACCACCTTTGAAACCACCGCAGAGTCTGCGGTACTCATGGAACCTACCACGGGCGCTATTATATTCGAGAAAAATCCTCACAAATCATTACCCCCGGCCAGTGTCACCAAGATTATGACCCTGCTGGTTGCAACAGAAGCTGTTGAACAGGGAAAAGCCAGCCTTAAAGACCGGGTGAAGGCTTCCGAAGAGTCGTCCGGAATGGGCGGATCCCAGATTTATTTGGAGGTCGGAGAAGAATTCTCCCTGGAAGAACTCTTGATTTCCGTGGCGGTAGGTTCAGCCAATGATGCCTCAGTAGCAGTAGCTGAGCACATTGCCGGATCCCATGATGAGTTTGTAGCCATGATGAACGCAAAAGCCAAAGCTCTGGGCCTCAAAGACTCGAAGTTTGTTAATGCCTACGGTTTACCGGCTGAGGGCCATGTTACCAGTGCCTACGATATGGCGATAATCCTGCGTGAAGCCATGAAATCCCCCGTGTTCCGCAGGCTGACCGCGATTAAAGAATACGGGTTGCGGGGCGGTGAATTCAAACTTTATAACACCAACAAGCTGCTCTGGTGGTATAAAGGTGTAGATACGGGTAAGACCGGTTGGACCAATGAAGCAAAATATTGTTTAGCTTCTTCAGCCGAACGGGACGGTCTAAGGTTAATTGCTGTGGTAATGGGCACCCCGGAGCCCCGCAGCCACTTCCGGGAGTCCATTCGCCTGTATAACTACGGGTTTGCCAGGTACCGGGGAGTCACCGTAGCCGAAGCGGGCAGCCAAATCAAGGTCCTGCCTGTGGAAAAGGGTACGCTGAATCAGGTCCAGGTGGTGGCTAAAGGCCGGATAGGGCTAATGGTACCCAAAGGACAGGAGAAAGAAATCAGCCACCGGCTGGTACTCCCGGAAAGCCTGCCGGCCCCTCTTGTCAAAGGCCGGAAAGTAGGAGAGGCCGTCATTAGCCAGAAAGGTAAAGATATGGCCAAGTTTGACCTGGTAGCCGGCGGTGATGTACCTAAAGCCAGCCTTTGGCAGCAAGTGGGCCGGGTCTTTAAGGAGGTCTATAGCAACAAATAGTTAATAACCGGAAATTCCACCGTTAACTCAGGACTGAATAATTACAAAAAAACGGCCAGGGGAACTTCAACTCCTCCCTGGTCTTATTTTTTATTTAAAACCAGTCTGCCTTTTAATATTTGACAAAGTTCCATAATTGGTTATAATAGGTAATTAATACCAATATTATCCGGGATATTCTTTTGCCAAAATCTTGCAGGAAAGTGAAGTTGGACGTAGAATTATTTGGTTGGACAAGTTGAGCTGGCTTTTTTATGACTGGCATAAAGATTTATGGATGAGGAGGTTTTGGCTCTTGAAGGTTAATGTTGAGAGGGTAGGCAATGCCCTGGTGGCCCGGGTGGCCGGAGAATTGGATATGTTAGTGGCAGCCGGCTTCCGTACCCAGGTGGAGTCAGCGCTGGACAGGGAAGCGGCTCGTAATCTAATTCTAAACTTTACTGAAGTTAGCTTCATCGACAGTTCGGGGTTGGGCGCCATTCTGGGGAGGTACAAACGGATTTCCCAGACCGGGGGGATAATGGCCATTGTCAATCCCCAGCCTCAGGTAAAGCGGATTCTGGAGCTGTCCGGCATCATGAGAATTATGAGCACCTATCCTTCAGAAGAGGAAGCAATTAAGAAGTTGTAAAGGGGGAGGAACGTGAAGGTCAAAAATCAGGCCAGATTTGAATTTATGAGTCTCCCGGAGAATGTGGCTGTGGCCAGGGTGACAGTAGCTTCATTTGCCTCACAGCTGGACTTTACTCTGAGCGACCTGGATGAAATTAAAGTAGCGGTATCGGAGGCTGTATCCAATGCCATAATTCACGGGTACGAAAATCGCCCCGAGGGAACGGTACGGGTAGTCATTACCCTCTATGAGAGCGCTTTGGAAATAGTAGTTGATGACGAAGGCAGGGGTATCGCGGACATCGAGCAGGCCCTCCAGCCGGCTTATTCCACCGATCCTGAACGGATGGGCTTGGGTTTTGTATTTATGCAGTCATTTATGAATGAATTTAGAGTTAAATCGGAAGTGGGTAAGGGTACTCAAGTCATCATGGTCAAAAAGCTGGAAGCGGCATCCGACCCAAGCCCGGAAAGTTAGGCAGGGGATGTATATGAGTGGGCGATTTTCGGAAATGAACTTGCCCAGGTTTCCCCTGCTGCCGGATGAGGAGACCAAGGAACTCCTGGTAAGGGCCCAAGCCGGTGACCAAGAAGCCAGAGAAAAACTGGTTAACTGCAACCTGCGGCTGGTCTTTAACCTCATTCAGCGCTTTGTGGGCCGGGGTTATGAAATGGAGGACCTCTTTCAGATTGGTACTATAGGCCTAATGAAAGCAATTGATAAATTTGACCTGTCTTATGATGTGAAGTTTTCCACCTATGCTGTTCCCATGATCATCGGGGAAATCCGGAGGTTTCTCAGGGATGATCATCCGGTGAAGATCAGCAGGACAGTAAAAGAGGTGGCCTATAAAATCCATCGCACCAGAGAAAGGCTCAGCAAGGAAAAAGGCCGGGAACCCAGTATCCACGAGATCAGTGAGGTACTGCAGATCAGTCAGGAAGAGATTGTCACCGCTCTGGAGGCGGCCCAAACCCCTGCCTCTATCTTTGAAACCCTGTATCAGGATGACGGTGACCCCATCTATGTGCTGGACCAGCTCCACAAGGAAGAAGAGGGAGATGGGCAGTGGTTTGATAAAATGGCCATCAAGGAAGTACTGATGAAGCTGCCCCCCAGAGACAGGGCCATTATTCTCATGCGTTTTTTTGAAGACAAAACCCAAACAGAGGTGGCCAAATATCTGGATATTTCCCAGGTTCAGGTTTCCCGCCTGGAACGCCAGGCTCTAAAGAATCTCAAAGAACTTCTCGGCACCGGTTAAGGTGCCGGTTTTTTTTTTTACTTTCTACATGGGTTAGTTAGCCTGAAAGCATACTGTATGAAAAAGTATGCTCTGAAGCATAATACCTATGAAACTAAGGGCAAAGGGAGGAATAAGCGATGTTTGTGAAAGTGGTTGAACTGGTAGGGGAGTCACCGGACAGTTGGAAGGATGCGGTTCAGAGAGCAGTGGAGGAGGCCTCGCACCACCTGGATAACATTACAGGGGTGGAGATATACAACCTGACGGCAAATGTGGAAAACGGCAGGCTGGTGGAGTATAAGGCAAATGTCAAGATAGCATGTGCGGAAGACAGGTTTTAGAAACGGATAACTAATGGCGTGGACACCTTCGGGTGTCCTAGCTGTATCTCTAAGGACCAGGTGAGGGAAAGCTACTATGGATAACCAACAACATTTAAACCAATCCGGACAGCAGGCAATCCAGGAGTACCAGCAGATGATTAAGCAGGCCAAGCCAAAACCTCCCGTCATAAAAAACAGTTTTTGGGCCTTTGTAGTGGGAGGGACTATTTGCATAATCGGCCAGGGTTTGATGAACCTGTTTACTGCTCAGGGACTGGGAAGCTTGGACGCCTCAGCCGCTACAGCCACAGTTTTAGTTTTTGCTTCCGCGCTGCTTACCGGATTGGGTGTTTATAATGATCTTGGCAAGTTCGCCGGGGCCGGCTCCATCGTGCCCATAACCGGTTTTGCCAATGCGATGGTCGCCCCCGCTCTGGAATTTAAGCGGGAGGGCATGGTCTTTGGGGTAGCAGCCCGCCTGTTCAGCATTGCCGGACCGGTCTTGGTTTTTGGGTTTGTAACCTCCTGGCTCATTGGTCTGGTTACGTTTATCTTCACATAAAAACCTGAAGGAGACGAACCTATGCCTGGTATTAAGAAGTTGGGCAAGCAAACCTGCCGTTTCGCCAATCCTCCCGTGATAATCTCTTCGGGTACGGTAGTTGGGCCAAAAGAAGGTCAAGGGCCTTTAGGCCCGTATTTTCACCGGGTCTGTGCGGACAGCCTGTTGGGTGAAGCATCTTGGGAGCGGGCAGAGCGGGCTTTGCTTAAGAATGCCTTTCAGCTGGCCCTGGATTCTGCCGGACTTCAACCTAAGGATATTGATGTACTCTTGGCCGGAGACCTGTTAAACCAGATTATCTCAGCCAACTATACTGCCCGGGATTTGGGCATACCTTTTCTGGGCCTTTATGGGGCCTGTTCAACAATGGTGGAGAGTATGGCCTTGGGTGCAATGCTCATCGACGGAGGATTTGCCGGGAGAGTGCTGCAAGGGGCCAGCAGTCATTATAATACTGCGGAGCGCCAGTTCAGGGCTCCCGCCGAATTTGGAAATCAGAGGGCCTTGACGGCCCAGTGGACGGTTACCGGGGCGGGAGCAACGGTATTGAGCGCCAAAGGCATGGGACCCCGAATTACCCATGCCACGATCGGCAAAGTCGTTGACTTAGGGGTTAAGGATGCCTCAGACATGGGGAGTGCTATGGCTCCGGCGGTGGCAGATACGATTATAACCCACTTGGCAGACACAGGCCGGAAACCTGAAGAGTATGACCTGATTATATCCGGGGACCTGGCCAGTATTGGCAAAGCATTAGTCCAGCAACTGGTCAGCAAGGCCGGCTATGAGATTAGTGAAATTTATACCGACTGCGGGTGTATAATTTACGACCCAACCCAGGATGTCCATGCCGGGGGCAGTGGCTGTGGATGTTCGGCGGTAGTGATGGGCAGCTATCTCCTCCAGGAGATGGCGCGCGGTAAGTTTCGCCGGGTGTTGGCCATCGGCTCCGGCGCCCTCTTGAGTCCTGTTGCTACCCTGCAAGGGGAATCCATACCTGGTATCGGCCACGCCATTGTACTGGAGGCTTGGCCGGACAACCGGGTTAGCGGGGCAGGTGACTAAATTAGGGCAGTCTGTGGTTGATTAAACGGTGTAGCGCCGGTAGGCATACCGGAGTAAAAATGTGGTAAGGCGGTGAGGCCATGGAATATCTTAAAGCCTTTTTGGTAGGCGGAGCTATCTGCGTATTAGGGCAACTGCTGATGGATCTGACCAGCTACCGGATAACCCCGGCTCATATTCTGGTGGGGTTTGTAACGGCCGGGGCTATTCTAAGCGCCCTAAACTTATACCAACCTCTGGTGAATTTTGCCGGGGCAGGGGCAACCGTACCCCTGCCGGGGTTTGGTCATGCCTTAGCCCAAGGGGCTATCCAGGGAGTACAGGCCAAGGGACTTTTGGGAGCCTTTGGCGGTGGTGTGGAGGCTACTTCCATAGGTGTATCTGCGGCTGTGGTTTTTGGCTATCTGGTGGCGGTAATTTTTAGCCCTAAAGGTGAATAGCGAAATTACGCAGAGATAGCCAATTCCAACCGGATAGAAAGTTGGTGGTTATTGCTTATGGCAGAACGGCGCAAGATTATAGTGGTTACCGACGGGGATAAAAATGCCCGGAGGGCTGTGGAGGTGGCTGCAAAAAACATTGGAGCCCGCTGTATTACAGCTTCGGAAGGAAATCCCACCCCGTTGTCCGGTCCGGAGATGGTAAATCTAATTAAAACCGCCCAACATGAGCCGGTGGTAGTCATGGTGGACGACCGGGGCAGCTGTAGAAAAGGGGCAGGAGAACGGGTTTTGGAATACCTGGGCGAAAATCCTGATATTGAGATAATTGGGGCGGTGGCGGTAGCCTCCAATGACCCCGTTGCCGAAGGGGTGGAGGTTGACTTTTCCGTCAGCAGGGAGGGAGAACTGGTCCGGGGACCGGTAAATAAACAGGGTCAGCCGGAAGGAGACGGGCGTGCCCTGCTGGAGGGAGATACGGTAGATGTGTTAAGAAAGCTGGGGGTGCCTGTAATTGTTGGCACCGGGGATACCGGCAAGATGGATGGGGCAGACAGCTTTAGGGATGGGGCCCCCATCACTACCAGGGCTTTTCAGGAGATTTTACGCCGAAGCAGGGAGTGAGATGTTAAGCACGGCAATTTTGCCGGAAAAAGGGAGTGGTAACAGAGATGGTGCAAGCTAGCAAAGAAGTTCGCAGAGTCAGCAGGGATTTTAATGAAAATGTTGAGTTCTTAAAAGCCCAGTTAGGGGCGGATACCAGCTTTGATTCCCATGCCCGGGAATATGAATTTGGCGGCAAGAAAATGTATTTCTTCTTCATTGACGGCCTAATCAAGGATACCGTTTATTTGGATATGACCCGGACCATGGCTACCCTGGACCGTCGTGATTTGGCCCAGGGAACCCTGAAAAAGCTTATCGAGACCTACTTAAGCTATGTCCAAGCCGAAGTTGCCGAGGATATGGACAAGGTTATCACCGGTGTTTTGGCCGGAAAAGTGGCCGTAGTGGTTGAAGGGGAACAGTCTATCATTATTGTCGAAGCCAGGAGTTACCCGTCCCGCTCACCGGAGGAACCGGATTTGGAAAAAGTGGTCAGGGGCTCCAGAGATGGGTTTACTGAAACCATTATTGTTAATTCAGCTTTAATTCGCAGGAGAATCCGGGACCCCAAGCTGCGGATGGCCATGGTATCCACCGGCCGGCGCTCCAAAAGCGATATTTGCATATCCTACATAGAGGATGTGGCAGACCCGCTGCTGGTCAAGGAAATTAAGGAAAGAATCCAGAGTGTGGAAATTGACGGGATTCCTATGGCGGAAAAGTCCATTGAAGAATTGATTACCAAAGACAATCCCTGGAATCCTTTTCCCCAGGTACGTTACACTGAAAGACCGGATGTAGCGGCGGCACATCTTCTGGAAGGCCATATTTTAATTATGGTAGATACTTCTCCGAGTATAATGATAGCTCCTACAACCTTTTTCCACCATGTGCAGCATGCTGAAGAATACCGGCAGGCTCCGGTGGTAGGGGCTTATATTCGCTGGGTCAGGTTTTTTGCCATTGTTTCCTCATTGGTTTTGTTGCCGGCTTACCTGTTGGTTTCCCTGGAGCCTTCCCTGCTTCCCAAAGCTTTAAGTTTTATCGGTCCTGCCAAAGTAGGGAAAATACCGTTAGTTTTGCAGTTTCTGCTGGCTGAAGTCGGCCTGGACATGGTGAGGATGGCGGCAATTCATACACCGTCACCCCTGGCCACAGCCCTTGGTTTGATAGCTGCTTTTATGATTGGGGATGTGGCCATTAGAATCGGCATGTTTGCACCCGAGGTCATTATGTACCTGGCCTTTGCCGCGGTGGGTACTTTTGCCACCCCCAGTTATGAGTTGGGGATGGCGCTGCGGCTGTGGCGTTTGCTGTTGGTTGTGTCGGTGGCAGTCTTCAGGCTTCCGGGCCTTATCGTTGGACTGTTGGCGCTGTTCGTGTTCCTGGCCGGTACCAAGTCTTTTGGCATCCCGTATCTTTGGCCGCTTATACCTTTAAACTGGAAGGCACTGAAGGCTATCCTGGTCCGCTATCCCGTTCCCGTCCAGAATTCCCGGCCCGGTATCCTCAATCCTATTGATAGCGACCGTCAGCCGGGAGGGTCTGTCCCAATTCCCAGCCGCAAACCTCATTTTATTCATGGACGCTGGAAGCGTGAGGGGGAAGAAGCTGAGCATAGGGGAAATAAAGGTGACAGGCCTAAAAGGCGCTGGTGAGCAATAGTAATGTTGAATATAGCAGGCGAAAAAGTGGCATACTAACAGATGGATTTTTCAAATGGATTTAGGGGGGTAGACAATTGATTCTGGCCAGGAAGTATTCCAAAAACTACTATAGCGCCCGGACAGGCGGCGCCCGGCCCAAAGTAGGTATACCCCAGGCGCTGCTTTATTACCAGTATGTTCCCCTGTGGAAGCGGTTCTTTGAAGAACTGGGTGCAGAAGTGGTCATATCCAGTCCTACCAACAAAGCTACCGTTGACCGGGGTGTAAAACAGACGGTAGATGAAGCCTGTTTTCCGGTAAAACTTTACTTCGGTCATGTATTGGATATTGCTGAAAAGGTAGATTACCTTTTTGTGCCGAGGTTGGTCAGTGTGGAAGAAAAGGC
>JAJZTU010000351.1 GCA_021848765.1 Bacillota bacterium | reverse complement strand
TATAGTTGGGGGTATGGACAAACTCAGGGAGAGGCCAATTGTCTCTATCCTGGCTTGTCCGGTTAGTCCTCTGCAACTGCATAAAGAAACGTGTGAGCAGATTATGGAATGCGCTAAGGCCGGGGTGCCCGTAAACATCCTTCCTATGGGCATGGCCGGTGCAACTTCACCAATATCCCTGGCCGGCGCCATGGTCACCCATAACGCTGAAGTGCTTAGCGGATTGGTGTTACACCAACTGGTGGCTAAAGGTGCGCCGGCTATTTACGGTAGTGCCACAACTACCTTTGATTTAACCTGTACAACCGCTCCGGTTGGAGCGCCCGAATTAGGCCTGTTCAGTGCCGGGATTTGCGAGTTGGCCCACTACTATAACCTGCCGGTTTATGTGGCCGGCGGGGTGGCTGACTCTAAGCTTAGTGATGCCCAGGCCGGACATGAAAAAACCATCACCGCTTTACTACCGGCGTTAGCAGGTGCCAACCTGATGTTCGGGATGGGAATGTTAGATCTTGGAGTCACTTTCAGTTATGCCCAGTTAATGATCGACCACGATATTGCTAAGATGATTAAACGGGCTGTTTACGGGATCCCGGTAAATGATGCCACCCTGGCTGCTGACATAATCAATCAGGTAGGCCCCAGTAAAAATTTCCTGGCCGAAAAACACACCCGCCAGTTTATGCCTGCTGAACAGTCCAAACCAATGATCATTGACCGCCGGATGCGTGGAACCTGGGAATCCAGAGGGGGAAAGGACATACGGGAGGTTGCCAACGAAGAGGCCGTAAAGATTTTGCGTACGCACAAACCTGAACCGCTACCGGAGAGTGTTCTCAAGCAATTACGCAGTATTGTGGAAAGCGCCGAACAGGACAACATGCTATAAAAATTTTACCGGACCGGGAAATCAGGGAGTTTATAGGAAAATGGAAATAAGCCTCTTGCCAAAAAACGAAACCTGTGCTATATTTATTAAAAACCAGAATGATACACCGACGTATCATAATCAGAGCAAAGTGGCTTTTCGGAATAACTTCCGGAAAGCCTTTTTATTTCATCGAACTTGACGGTACAATGATGGTACTATTGAGGCATAGGCGCCTTTTGGTGGTAATACCACCGGAAGGCGCTTTAGTTTTTGACATTATAGAAGGGGGTGACAACTCCTGAACAGGCCTTAGCAATACCGCTCTCTTATCAACAAATTTACCCGGGTACTGAAGAAATGGTCAGTGCCACATAGAAGTTGAGGTGACAAAAATGAAATGCGGCGGCTCGTGTTTTACAAAGCAAGAAAATAAACAAATACCTTCCAATATCTTAGATAAAACCAATAAACATCCTTGCTACTCGGCAGACGCCCATCATAAGTATGCCAGGATGCACCTGCCGGTAGCCCCTAAGTGCAACATTAGTTGTAATTATTGCAACCGTAAATTTGACTGTGTTAATGAAAGCAGGCCGGGGGTGACCAGCGAGGTGCTTACACCCGGGCAAGCTCTGGGAAAGTATAATTTGGTTAAAACAAAAATGGAGAACCTGAGTGTGGTAGGCATAGCCGGCCCCGGAGATGCCCTGGCTAATTGGGAAAACACCAAAAAGAGCATTGAATTAATTAAAGCGAGCAATCCGGACGTAGTTTTTTGCTTATCCACCAATGGTTTGCTGCTGCCTGAATATGCCCAGGAACTTATTAGTCTTGGCATTAAACATGTGACCGTGACCATGAATTGTTTGGACCCTGAAATTGGGGCTAAAATCTATAAGTTTATATATTACAAAGGACAGAAGTATCCGGGTGTAGAGGGAGTCAAGATGTTACTTAAGAACCAGTTGGCCGGAATCGAATACTTAACCCGTAAAGGAGTACTGGTCAAGGTAAACATTGTAATGATCAAAGACATTAACGACCGGCATATTCCTGCTATCGTCAAAAGGGTGAAAGAATTGGGAGTATTCGTGACCAATATAATGCCCCTTATACCCGCCCCGGGAAGTGCCTTTGAAAACTACCCCCAAACCAGTACGAAAGAGTTAAATCAAATGCGGGATGCTTGTCAGGTTGATCTGCCGCAAATGCGCCATTGTAAACAATGCCGGGCAGACGCGATAGGTTTGCTAGGGGAAGACAGATCCTTGGAATTTAGTTCACTCGCGGAGGTTAATCAAAACAAAATAACCGGCCGGAGCAATAAGAAACTCTACAAAATAGCCGTGGCTTCCAAGCATGGTAAGTTGGTAGACCAACACTTTGGCTATGCTGCAGAATTTGCTGTTTACGAGGGAGATGGCGAAGTATTTGAACTGGTGGAAAATCGCCAGGTAGAGAAGTATTGTACGGGAGTAGAAGAATGTGACAGCACAGAAACCAAAAGGGATACTATTATCACTGCCCTCACGGACTGCGATGCTGTGCTCACTATGAGAATTGGTTATCATGCTAAAGAAAAGTTAGCCAAAAGGGGTATTCTCAGTGTAGAATCCTGTGACACCATCGAAAACGGTTTAATTTATGCAGTTGAAAAATTAACGGAAAAAGAAATTGCCTGAAAGAATACCAATAGAATGCTGTTCTACTGAAAGGGCAAGGGAGGGTTATATTATGCCAAAGGAGATCGCGGTCCACGTAGGTGAAAATGGTGAAACCACCTCCCTGAATGAAAAAGGGACCATCATTGTCTATCAAAAAAAGCAGGGTAAATGGACTGTTTCCAGAGAAAAGGATTTTTTTCCGGAGCAAGGTTTAGGGCTAAAAGAATTACGCGAAAAGCTGGACGAAGTGATAAGTTTTTTAGCGGAATGCAAGGTTTTTGTCGGGCTTTCAATAGTCGGAGTCCCTTATTTCTCCTTAGAAAAAGCCGGCTTCAGTGTTTGGGAATTTAAGGGAAAGCCTTTGGAGTTCCTGGATTATATTCTGGAAAAAGAAGAAGAGGAGCAAGCAGAGCAGGAAAGTCAAAAACCCAACAACGTAGTACACTTTCCAGTGGAAACCTCCGCTGGCTGCTACAAACTCTCCCTTAAGGAAATTCAGGAGAATAACCTCGGGGTTACTTCGAAACAAGTATTACTGCCATTTTTGCGTAAAGGTAAATTTTATTCCTTAGAAGTTATTTGCAGCCACCTTCCTCCCTGGTTGGAAGCTGAGTTAATGAGCGGAAATC
>JAJZTU010000350.1 GCA_021848765.1 Bacillota bacterium | reverse complement strand
ACTGGCCTTAATCTGGGAACTGGCCGGCAAAAGTTTTTTCGGACCGGGTGAGTGGGAGCTCATCCGGCGGTACCTGCCTAGGACCGCCTTAAGCCCAGGGGGATTGGGAGGGGCTTTTGTAGCTAAACCGTATTTTGCCCGGGAAGGGCAAGGAGTAGTGTTTTCCGAAGAATTAAATCCAGGGCAATTGGCGGAGCTTAGGCAGCAGGACCTGGTTTTCCAGGAGAGAGTCCATATTCAGCAATTAGGCCTGGACATCTACGATGCTAAAGGAAAACACCGGGTCCCGGCTTTTCCGGTTATCGGGGTATTCACAGCCGGTGACCGGGCCGCAGGAATCTACACCCGGGCAGGAGCAGGGATCACGGGTAAAGAAGCGGTTTACCTGCCGGCCTTTATAATCTGAACCTCATGCCGCATTCGTGCGATACTATCCAAGCCCGGTTCGAGAGTGTCGGGGAGTTTACCAGGTTTTTAGGGGTTGTGAACACAATATAAAGACGCTAAGGAGTGGAAAAATTGCTGTTAAAACTGATAATTGGGCTGGTTGTTATTTTAAGCGGAGCTGAACTTTTTACCAACGGTGTGGAATGGCTGGGTAAAAAGCTCAAGTTGTCCCAAAGCGCTGTAGGAAGTATCCTGGCAGCAGTGGGTACTGCCCTGCCGGAAAGCATGGTTCCGGTTGTGGCTATCTTTTTCGGCGCCGGTGAAGCCGGTCAGCATATCGGAGTAGGCGCTATTCTGGGCGCTCCTTTTATGTTGGTGACCTTAGGCTTGGCTTTAGTAGGTTTGGGAGCCATAGTCTACAATAAGCGCCGGGAAAGCGGTACTATTGTGGTGGTTAACCGCGCACAACTGCAGCGGGACATGAGTTTTTTCCTATTGTTTTACTCACTGGCAGTGGTAGCAAGTTTTCTTCCTATCTGGGGCAAATACATAATAGCCCTGGCCCTGGTTGCCGGTTATGGCTGGTATGCCTGGCAGACTATCCAGGGGGAATGTGAAGAAATCGGTCATTGTCCGCCTCTCTACCTGGCCCGGAAGAGTCCGGATCCCAAACTATGGCTGGTAGTGACCCAGGTGGCCGTAGCCCTTGCTTTAATTATCGCGGGCGCTCATTCCTTTGTTGGCGGTGTAGAACAATTAGCCGCCCGGATTGGACTCAGTCCCTTATTAGTTGCCCTGATTTTAGCTCCTGTCGCTACAGAATTACCTGAGAAATTCAACAGTATAATTTGGATGAGAAAAAGTAAGGATATTTTGGCTGCCGGCAATATGACCGGGGCGATGGTTTTCCAAAGCAGTTTACTGCCCGCATTTGGTTTGGTGTTTACTCCCTGGAAGTTGGAAGGCATCGGCTTAACCAGCGCTCTCCTGGCCATTGCCGCCGGGGTAGTGGTCTGGTTGTTCAACAATCGCCGTCCGGGACGGTTACCCGGGCAGTTAATGACCGCTTTGGCCCTGTTTTATGCAGTTTTCGGCTATCTGGCGATACGGTCTGTTTAACTTCTCCAACACACACAACAGGCAGTTGCAACTGTCCCGGACTAAATGGGGCGCTGCAACTGCCTTTCGCTATTTCTTAAACGCCTATCGGGGTAGGAGGATGTCAGAGATTCTTAATTAACTCACCGGCAAATGCGGAGCACTTAACTTCTCTGGCCCCCTCCATCAGCCGGGCAAAGTCATAGGTGACAACTTTGCTTTCAATGGTTTTCTCCATAGACTTATAAATCAACTGTGCTGCCTCTACCCAGCCCAGGTGCTCCAGCATCATTACCCCGGAAAGCAGCACTGATCCCGGGTTAACCTTATCCTGGCCGGCGTACTTGGGAGCGGTCCCATGAGTGGCTTCGAAGATAGCGTGACCGGTTACATAGTTGATGTTGGCTCCCGGGGCAATCCCAATCCCGCCTACCTGAGCAGCAAGGGCATCGGAAATGTAGTCCCCGTTTAAATTCAGGGTAGCGATAACATCGTACTCAGCAGGCCTGGTCAGAATCTGCTGCAGGAAAGCATCGGCAATGGAGTCCTTAACAATGATCTTGCCCGCTGCTTCAGCATCCTGCTGGGCCTTATCGGCTGCGGCAACGCCTTCGGACTCCTTAATGCGGTCATACTGAGTCCAGGTGAACACCTTGTCCCCAAATTCCCCCTCAGCCAGCTCATAACCCCAGTTCTTAAAGGAGCCTTCAGTGAATTTCATGATATTGCCTTTATGCACCAGGGTCACACTCTTGCGGCCATGGTCAAGAGCATACTGAATGGCAGCCCGCACCAGGCGTCCGGTACCCTCTTTGGAAACGGGTTTGATGCCGATACCGGAAGTCTCAGGGAAGCGAATTTTCTTCACATCCAGCTCTTCCCGGAGAAATTTGATGACCTTGCGGGCGGCCTCAGACTCGGCTTCCCATTCGATGCCGGCATAGATATCCTCGGTATTTTCACGGAAAATTACCATGTCCACCAGCTCCGGCTGCTTCACCGGGGAAGGGACACCATTGAAATAACGGACAGGACGCAGGCAGACATAGAGGTCCAGTTCCTGGCGCAGAGCAACATTTAAGGAACGCATCCCACCACCCACAGGTGTGGTCAGCGGTCCTTTGATAGCTACTATGTATTCGCTGATAGCCTTGAGGGTGTCGGCCGGCAGCCACTCCCCAAATTTATTGAAGGCCTTTTCCCCGGCATAAACTTCATACCAGGCTATTTTCCTGACATCCCCATAAGCCTTTTCCACAGCCGCATCCAATACCCTGGAAGCGGCAGCCCAGATATCAGGTCCGGTCCCGTCTCCTTCAATGAAGGGAATCACCGGGTTGTTAGGAACCTGCAGCTTGCCGTTTTGAATTGTAATCTTCTCGCCCCACGCAGGCAGTTGGAATTTCTCTGACAATTTCTTTCTCCTCCTCATGTTTCCTGGTAATTAGATTATTTTATGGGCTAGTTTGTCCCATTCCATTTTAACCTAAGGTGTACAAGGTTTGTCAAATTTTTTAAGGCTAATAATCAATAAAATTACTTACCCTTGGATCAATAGCTTCTCGAGACAGACCTGGGTGGGGAAAGAAATTTAACAGGAAGCCCCCGGTTAAGGGTGACTCCCTGTTGCCCATTTTATCATTGCTTATTCCCCTTCAGACCCTCCTTGCCCGGACCCGCCTTAGATCG
>JAJZTU010000349.1 GCA_021848765.1 Bacillota bacterium | reverse complement strand
GCGAAGGTGGGCAATAGGAGCACCCCGGCCGCCAGGACGGCGGCCGCCCCGCCGGGGGCACGGATGCCCCATCGGCGGGGTTTGGGTGCTCCTATTAGCCCACCGAGCCTTAGAACTACAAGGCACAGAGCTAAGAGCACTGAACCGGGGCAGGTGCCCGACCGGCCGTAGGGTTGCCAAATTTCATACTTCGGTGGTGCTACAACAGCAACAGGGATCTCTATTATAAGATTCGGGATAGGCTTGAGATTTCCTTTCCGGGGATGGGAAAAATAAATCATTAAGCCGGCAGGATTTTCCCTGACTGTTTGCGTATAATATAATTGCAATTAAATTATTTGGGGGGCAGTTTATGATAATTCCGGTATGCGACCGCTGCAAACAGGAAAAGATTCAAGGTCTGTTATGTAAGCATTGTGATAGTTCTTATTGTTACGATTGTTTGGATGTTCACCCGGCGGATATTCACCTGTGCCCTTTTTGTGGCGAATTCATTTGTCAGGAATGTCACAGTGGGATGGTTGAATGTGATTTGCCCAGGAAGGGGACAAGGGCCAGATAGGGTGTTGGGAGAGTGATAAATGTGAAGAAGGTTTTAGGACTGGTAGCTTCGCAGCGGAAACTGGGTAATACGGAGATGCTGGTGAAAGAAGTATTGGCCAATACCGGGGCTGACTGCGAAAAGGAGATGATCAGACTTACAGATTTAAATCTGGAATACTGTAAGGCCTGTTATGCCTGTTTACCCCGGGAGATGAATTGCCGTATTAAGGACGATTTGGCATTTTTGTTAGGTAAGCTGCAAGAGGCAGATGCAGTGGTGCTGGGCGCCCCGGTGTATTTTTTGGGACCTCACGGGGTTATCAAGGTCCTTCATGACCGCCTGCTTTCCGTCGGGAGTAAGCAACATTTATTTCAGGGTAAACGGTGTGTAACCATTACCACCTATGGCGCTTGGGGTTGGGAAGGTTATGCCCGGTCGGTTTTAAACCTGACTGCACATTTTTTGCACCTGGATTTAGTGGACAGCTTTGTGATTCATGGAGCTAACCCCGGAGAGGTTTGGTTAAATCCCGCCACTCTGGAAAGAGTAAGGGAGGTGGGAAGGGCGTTGTTTGACCCGGGCTATAGAAAGGTTCCCGGGGAAAACCAGTGTCCGGCCTGCTGGGGGGATTTTTTCAGATTTAAGGCTGACGGGACGGTAGAGTGCCCTTTGTGCGGGACAAAGGGGAAGGTGGATCATAACGGCCTGAAGCCGGTTTTGAGCTTTGAAAGCTCCGGACATAACCGGATAAGTCCGGAGGGGAAGAGGGAGCATTTTGAAAACTGGCTGGTGATAAAAAAAGAGGAATTCCTGGCTAAGCGGGCCCAGCTCAAGGAATTGCAAAAGCCTTACGGCGCTTATGACTGGTGGGTAAAACCCCCGGTACAAGCGGAATAGGGAAAGCCTCGAGGACAGGCTGAATAGGGATAACTAAATCTAATGTTGTAAGAAAAAGAAGTGGAGAGCGCTCTCCACTTCTTGGCTTATATCTGGATTAGATTTCGTCCAGGGGCCGGCTGATCAGGTCGGTTAAGGTTGCCACAGCTTCCTGGGCATCTTCGCCCGTGGCTTTGAGAGTAATTACATCACCTTGTTTAGCGATTAAAGTTAGAATTCCCAAAATGCTCCTGGCGTCTACTTCTCTGTCGCCTTTGGCGATTGTAATGTCAGATTTGAATTTGCTGGCGGCTTGAATGAATAGGGCTGCTGGATGTGCATGGAGGCCAGTGGGGTTTTTCACTGCGATGCTTTGTACTACCATTTGTCAATCAACTCCTCCTGAGTGTCAGTTCTGCTCTCATCTGTATCCCAAGGTTCGCGCAACCATTCGGGGTGCAAATTCAACCATTCGCAGTCGGGAAATGCAATGAAGCAATTCCCATAGATGACTATTTACCATTCGTCATTACAAATCGACCGTTCACCATAAGTTTACTACCATTCGCCGAAAAAAACAAGGGGGTAAAGTGTTAAAATGCTATTAAAAGAGAAATTATTCACAAGTGCTATAGAACACCCTCAAATATAATAAACATGGTAGATAGGGAAGAATGGTTGTGGTCAGGTTAAAATTGGATGGAGGAGAGGTAATTGCTCTGGTTTGGCGGGTTGTTGTTCAGCTTAATAATAGTGATTATCATGCTGCTTGGAAACCAGTGGTTTCGCCAAGAATGGGACAAAGCTTCGCAAGCCAGCCGGTTCTCATACTTATTACTCCCCTGGCTTCCGGTTGTATTGCTCTGTGTATATCATTTTCTTTACCAGGTAGGGGACATTCATTATAAGAGCTATTTTGGGGTTTTTGGAAGTTTTGCTTTAGTAGTGAGCGGAATAAATATTTACCGTTCCCTGTGGTCAACCCTGGTCAGACTGCAGTCCAGCCAGCCCAGGATGGGCGGCGGACGCCTGCTTCTACAGATATCGGCGGCCGTAGTTTATACTATCACTGCTATTGTTAGCCTTTTTGGTGTGGCCTATGCCATGGTGAGCTATCTTTCGGGACCATCCGGGGGAAATTATATTGTGGAAGTCAGCCACAGCCAGCACCGCCTGGACCACTGGGACTTCGGCGCATTTTTTTATTTTAGTTCAGTAACTTATTTTTCCCTGGGTTATGGGGATTATCTTCCCAGGGGGACGATGATGATAGCGCTCATTTATTTGGAATCCTTGTTGGGTTATATTAACTCAGGGATATTAATTGCCTATGCTTTTAACCTATTCACCAAGTTAAACAGGTGATTTTTTTGTTCCTTGACCTGGGCAAGTTTTCTTACCCGTAGGGAAGGTTTTTTTGCACGGAAGAAAGAATAATAATGTCGAAACGAATAGAGAAGATGGTAGAGGAGGAGTATCATGACACCGGCAGTTCCTGAGGCCCAGTATGGGCTAATTGGAGGCTCCAGTACTTTTTCAATTAATTTTCCTGAAGATCTGGAGCGCCCGGATTTAGAGGTCCTGGGAAAGGAGCTGGTTTTCTCCACTCCTTATGGGAATAGCCCTGAGTTCAAATTGTTTAAGGGGGGTATTCCCTTAGGTGCACTAATTACTAAATATTCATAAATAGAGCATAATTATCCAATGTTAACTCCAGTCATAGCCGTGTATTATATCGGCCATGGTAGTCGGTTCAGTAATAACTGCC
>JAJZTU010000348.1 GCA_021848765.1 Bacillota bacterium | reverse complement strand
GTTCACACTGAAGGGAGTTGGACTAAGATGAAGGAGAATCGGGACTCTAAGAGCACCAGGGCAATTGTAACAGTGCTGGGGGAAGACAAAATCGGGATAATTGCAGCAGTTACCAATATTCTGGCCAACAACAAGGTAAATATTTTGGATATTAGCCAGACCATCATGCAGGAATTTTTTACTATGATTATGGTTTGTGACCTTGCCCGGAGTACTGTGGATTTTGCAGCTTTATCTGACCAGCTTGATGCTAAGGGCAAGGAAATGGGACTTCAAGTGCGTATCCAGCATGAGGATGTCTTTCGTTTCATGCACCGCATCTAGCTGCCGGAATTTTAAAAACGACTAGGGGGACAGGCAAGTGCTGACAACTCAGGAAATAATCGAAACCATCCGCATGGTGCAGAGGGAGAACCTGGATATTCGCACTATTACCATGGGCATTAGTCTCAGGGATTGTGCCCATAGTGATATTCAAACTGTACAGAGAAAAATCTATGATAAGATTACCCGTTATGCCGAAAATTTAGTCAAGGTAGGCGAAGATTTAGAGCGGGAGTATGGTATACCCATTGTAAACAAGCGGGTTTCCGTTACTCCTATTGCTATGGTCGCCGAAAGCTGTGATTCCTCTGACTATGTAGCCATTGCCGGGACATTGGATAAGGCTGCGGCTACAATTGGAGTAAACTTTCTGGGGGGTTTTTCCGCTTTGGTCCATAAGGGCTTTACCAAAGGGGACTTGAATCTGATCAAATCCATTCCCCAGGCCCTGGCCAGCACGGAACGGGTCTGCTCTTCCATCAATGTCGGGACTACTAAGGCCGGGCTAAATATGGATGCTATCTATCTGATGGGGAAAATTATTAAGGAAACTGCTGAGCTAACTGCCGACAGGGATGGCTTGGGCTGTGCCAAACTGGTAGTGTTCTGCAATGTCCCGGAGGACAATCCTTTTATGGCTGGGGCCTTCCATGGTGTGGGGGAACCTGAATGTGTTATCAATATGGGCGTCAGCGGCCCCGGAGTTGTACGCAATGCTGTACAGCAGGTGAAAGGCCAGGATTTTGGCGCTTTGGCGGAGATTATAAAAAAGACAGCATTTAAGATTACCAGGATGGGGGAACTGGTAGGGAGGGAAGCTTCCCGGAGATTAGGTGTGCCTTTTGGAATTGTGGACCTTTCACTGGCTCCCACACCGGCTGTAGGCGATAGTGTGGCTGATATTTTGGAAGGTATGGGCCTGGAGCGCACCGGGACTCATGGGACCACCGCAGCCCTGGCCCTGCTCAATGATGCGGTTAAAAAAGGAGGAGCCATGGCCTCTTCCTACGTGGGCGGCTTGAGTGGGGCCTTTATCCCGGTGAGTGAGGATGCCGGGATGATCAGGGCGGTGGAGGACGGAGCCCTGACAGTGGACAAGCTGGAAGCAATGACCTGTGTTTGCTCGGTAGGCTTGGATATGATAGCCGTGCCCGGGAATACCAGTGCTGAGACCCTGGCGGCCATTATTGCAGATGAGGCGGCTATTGGGATGATTAACCAGAAGACAACTGCAGTCCGGATAATTCCGGCTCCGGGTAAAAAAGTGGGAGATAGCGTAGAGTTCGGCGGTCTGCTGGGACGGGCGCCCATTATGGCGGTAAACCCCTTTAGTTCTGCGGAATTTGTGCAGCGGGGCGGAAGAATCCCGGCACCAATTCACAGTTTGCGAAACTAGTTTGGGTGGCATAAGCATTTGAAGATGACAAAAGCAGGGATGTAATGTGCACATCCCTGCTTTAGTTTTTAATGCTTACCAATAGCTATGGCGTTGGCTGTGATTATTGTAGATACAATAGAAGCCTAAGGCGCTCATTAAGGACAAAAAATAAATGCCTAAAGAGTGTAGCGCAGTCCATTTTTGAGGGTCGTACGCCAGTTCACCTACCTTAATCATTATATAGTCTTCCACCCAAAACTTGTTGTTGATAAAAAACTGCTCCAGAAGAGTACCGGTTACCATGGTCCAGATACCAACGGGGAAACAGCGCCAAAAATCTTTTCGGGAATTGGTAAAAATTATTATCAATATAGTTGCTATAGCCAGCAGTAACCATGGCAGGTCAAATTGATCCAAAAACCCGGTGATACTCTTCAGGATCACATCATCACCCCGCTTTCATTACATTTAGTATGACTTTTCTTAGCACAAATTAAAGCTAAACCTTTGAACTTTTTTTAGTTGACTGAACCGGCTTTGTAATACCGTATTGCCTGAAGAGCCAGGATACAGCTAATTAACCAAAACCCTCCGGCCGCAAAGCCGGCCAATACATCACTGGGGTAATGGACCCCCAAATAAATCCGACTGACCCCGATTAACACAATTAACATTACCAAGCCCAAGGAAGCAAAATAGCGAAAGCTGGAACGGCGGAAGTTAAACCAAACAAGGTAAGCCAGGAAACCATAAAAAGTGACACTTACCATGGCATGGCCACTGGGAAAACTGTAGCCGCTTACTTCAACCAATCTTGCAAGCTCCGGCCTTGGCCGGTGAAACGCTATTTTTAATAATTCGTCCAGCAGCCACCCACCGCCTAAAGCAGCCAAAACCATTAAGGAATCCCCAAAATGTCGCCTCCGCCGGTAAAATATATAAATAACCAGTAAAGTCACTGGCAGCAAGGTAGCTATCGAGCCTAAAGCGGTTATCAATTTCATGGCCTGAGTTGTTGCCGGGGTGCTAAACGCGGCAATGAATCGGGTTACCACGGAATCAAAAACAGCTAACTCCTGATAGATAAGATCTTCCGCCAGTTTACTGAATAACAGCAGTGCAAAGGCAGCCAGGACAATGCCTGTAACCAGGTAGTTCCCGAACTCTCCTAATGGGCTAAGCTTTTGATCCATCAGGGTTTGGATTTTGGCTTTAATATGCATTGCCAACCGGTTAATTCCACTGCTCCGGTTAGTAAAATAAAAGGCCAAGTAGCCAACTACCACGACTAAAGTTAAAACAATGGTAACAATCTCCAAATACTGCTCCAGAAACTGTTTGGCCCTGGCCCCGAGGAGCATGATAATAATCCCCTCCAGGAAAAATCTGGCCCCCCGCCCTAAAATAGAAGAAGTAATAAAAGTAGTCCTGTTGATCCTGCTCACCCCGGAGGCAATAGTAAATACCTTGTAGGGGATGGGTGTAAATCCG
>JAJZTU010000347.1 GCA_021848765.1 Bacillota bacterium | reverse complement strand
GCAAGTCATTTGGCACTATAGCCTCTTAACACCGCTAGTCCAGGCGCTTATGTGAGCAAATTTTCAATGTACCGGTTCATAACGCCTCCATACGCACCACCTCCTTAACAAGCCTCCCTGCCTACTTCATCATATTCCCGTAATACCGGGGATTCTACTATGCCCCCGCCATTCCTGGCTTCCCGGGAGTTTCCTATTGCTTTGAAACCTGTTATCGTCCCGCTATTCCAGAGACTCCACTACCCTTACCATGTCGCCTACCAGTTTTTCCAAATCATCCTTGTCAGGTCCTTCAGCCATGATCCGGACGATGGGTTCTGTGCCGGAGGGGCGGACCAGGACACGGCCCTGCCCGGCCAGTTTGGCCTCAGCTTCGGCAATAGCTTCCTTTAAGCGCAGGTGATTCATTACAGTGTTTTTATTCTTCACCCGGACATTCACCAACACCTGGGGTAGCCTTTGCATTTGGGCGGCCAGCTCATCCAGGGATTTTCCGGTTTCCTTAACCACTGAAATCAACTGCAGGGCGGTAAGCAAACCGTCTCCGGTAGTATTGTGATTTAAGAAAATAATATGACCGGACTGTTCTCCGCCAAAGGTTGTCCCTGTCTTTAAAAGCTCCTCCATAACATAGCGGTCCCCGACCTTGGTCTCCAGGACGTTAATGCCGGCCTTTTTGAGGGCCAAAAACAGCCCGAGGTTGCTCATCACGGTAACTACAACTGAATCTTTAGGCAACTGTCCTTTGCTGTGGAGGTGCAGGGCACAAATTACCATGATGAAATCCCCGTCCACCAGGTTTCCTTTACTATCGACAGCAATGACCCTGTCAGCATCCCCATCATGGGCAATCCCCAGATGGGCGCCCCACTTGACTACCTTTTGCTGCAGCATTTCAGGATGGGTGGAACCACAACCCTCGTTGATATTTGTCCCGTCAGGCTGGTGGTTTATCGCTATGACCTCTGCCCCCAGTTCGCGCAAAACCCGCGGGGCTACCTGACAGGCGGCGCCCTGGGCACAGTCTGCTACAACTTTAATTCCGGTAAAGTTTACGTTGACGGTTTCCTTGAGAAATTCTACATAACGGTCCTGGGCGTCGGCAATTTTTTTTACCCGGCCGATTCCGGCACCGGTGGGTCTGGGCAGCCGGTCTTCCTGCTCCAGGATATATTTTTCAATTTCAGTCTCTACTTCATCAGGCAGCTTGTATCCGGTCCCGGCGAAGAACTTTATCCCGTTGTCCGCCACCGGGTTATGGGATGCGGAAATCACCACTCCGGCCTGAGCCCCCAGTTGCCTGGTGAGCAAGGCAATGGCCGGGGTAGGGATAACCCCTACTTTCAGCACATCTACCCCTACTGAGGTAATTCCGGCTACCAGGGCTGCCTCCAGCATGTCCCCCGATATCCGGGTGTCTTTGCCAATTACGATTTTCGCCGACGGCCGGTCTTTGGCCAGGACATAGGCGCCTGCCCTGCCCAACTTGTATGCCAATTCCGGAGTCAGTTCCTCATTGGCTATACCCCGAACCCCATCGGTCCCGAAAAATTCTCCCACTCTAGTCTACCCCTTTCATTCTCCGGCAGGGCCTATCCAATCCTAGCAAATTGCCGGATTACCGCCTCGGCCACCCTGATTCCGTCTACGGCGGCGCTCATAATTCCCCCGGCATAGCCGGCTCCTTCCCCTGCCGGGTAAAGGCCCGCAATGCCCTCAGCCTGAAAGTCCTTTTCCCTTAAGATGCGTACCGGCGCAGAGGTCCTGGTTTCCACCCCGGTTAAAAGTGCGCCGGGCAAGTCAAAACCACGTAATTTTCTTCCCATATCTATTATAGCTTTTTCCAGCGTTTCCGCAACATAATCCGGCAGGCACCGGGATATATCTGCCGGCGTAAGTCCGGGCCGGTAGGTGCCCGTCCCCTCAGGAAGTTCCCTGGAAGGTTGTCCCGCCAGGAAATCCCCTACTGTCGTGGCTGGGGCAAAATAACTGCCGCCGCCAAGCTCAAAAGCAGCCCGCTCCCATTTTTCCAGGAACTCTATTCCGCTCAGGGGGTGATCCCCGGGGTAATCGTCAGGGCGGACAGAGGCCACCAGGGCGCTGTTGGCAAAACCGGTATCCCGGGCATAATTGCTCATTCCGTTGGTGACCAGCTGTCCTTTGCCGGAAGCCGCCCCGACCACCACTCCCCCGGGACACATGCAAAAGGTGTAAGCGGAACGCCCCGAATGCTTATCCTGATAGGTAAGCTGGTACTCAGCCGCCCCCAGCTTAGGATGCCCGGCAAATTCCCCATATTGGGCCTGGTCTATGAGTTCCTGGGGATGCTCGATACGGACCCCAATAGCCAGGGCTTTGGCCTCCATGGCCACACCCTTTTCATCCAGCATGCGGTAGGTTTCCCGGGAACTGTGGCCCAGGGCCAGGATTACAGCCTGGGTTGGGATTTCTACCACGGTAACCTCAAGCCGGTTACTATCGCCTTCGGCCCTTCCGGTAACCTCAATTCCGCTGCCGGTGTCGCCGGTCCTATTGGTGAAATCAACCCCGGTCCTTCCGGTCACCTCAACTCCAGTCACCCTGCCCTTTTCCAGCAGCACCTGGGTTACCTGGGCGCCGAAACGCACTTCCCCGCCGGCAGCAATCAGCATTTTTCTTAAATTGGCTACTACCGTTTTCAATCTATCAGTACCTACGTGGGGCTTCTGGAGGTAGAGGATTTCCTCCGGTGCACCGGCTTCCACCATGGCCCGCAGCACCTTATTGATCCTCCGGTCACTGATGCGGGTAGTGAGCTTGCCGTCAGAAAAGGCGCCTGCCCCGCCTTCCCCAAACTGGACATTGGAAAGGGGGTCCAGTTCCCCGGTAGACCAAAAATGCTGTACATCCTGCGCCCGGGTGGTCACATCCTGTCCCTGCTCCAGCACAAGGGGCCGGTAACCGTGCCAGGCCAGGGTAAGTGCGGCAAAAATCCCGGCAGGTCCTGCTCCTACCACCACCGGCCGGAAGCCCAATTTCCCGGCCGGGGCAAAATCCGGTTCCGCTTCTTCCCCCCGGGCCTGCATTATTTCCGGGTTATTGCGGTGCCTGGCTAACAGCTTCTCCTCGCCGCGTCTCAAAGCGACATCCACCGAATAAACGAAGTGCACCTGGTCCTTTTTCCGGGCATCCACTGAACGGCGGACAATCTGCCAA
>JAJZTU010000346.1 GCA_021848765.1 Bacillota bacterium | reverse complement strand
GGTTATGATCCGGTTAAGGAAAGCGAAAGATGGGCAGCCGGCCTGGATTACCGGGCAGGTGACATCCTGGTGGTTACCGGTTTTGGCTTGGGTTATCATATCCGGCACCTGCTTAAGCGCAACCCGGAGAATACCTTAGTGGTCGTGGAACCCAGACTGGATTTGTTTATCAGGGTGCTGGAGGCAGTAGATATTACCGATATCCTTTCCGTGCCTAATTTCTATCTGATTGTTGAAGAAGAAGTCCTGGCCCTGAAAAACAAGACTGTTTTGTTTTTCAATGTAGGGGAAGTAGATAAACTGCAAATTTATTATTGGCCGGCTTACCAGCGTATTTTCCCTGAATTCTGCCGGGAGGTAGGCAATGCTTTTTTAGAAGTGGCCAAACATATCAGAATCACTGAAAATACCATCCTGTTCTTTTCCCAACTTTGGCCGGAAAACGTTTTTTATAATTTAACCAATGTGGTCAGAAGCCCGGGAGTCAATCAATTATTCGGTAAGTTTGAGGGCCAACCGGCCATTATTATTTCAGCCGGACCATCTCTGAACAAAAACTGTGAACTTTTGAAAGAAGCCAAAGGCAAAGCAGTATTAATCTGTGTAGATACAGCTTTAAAGACACTGCTGAAGCATGACATTCATCCTGACCTGTTAGTTGCCCTTGATGGGTCTGAGTTGAACTGTAAGCATTTTGAGGGGATCGATATTGATGATGTACCTTTGATCTTCCTGCCTACAACTCATCACAAAATAGTGAATGAGTATAAAGGAGCTAAGTTTTCTATCGGGGCAGGAAACGACTTGATTAACTGGATCAGCAAACATATCGACTGGAAAGGAGCCATCAGTTATTCAGGTTCGGTGGCCACTGCTGCTTTTGATGTTGCCGCCAGAATGGGGGCCAACCCAATTATTTTTGTAGGCCAGGATTTGGCTTACTCCGGGGGCAAAACCCATGCCGACGGGACTATCTACGAAGGTAAACGGGTGGACGAATATAGCAGCGGTAATAAGTTTTATATCGAAGATATTGAAGGAAAGCCTGTCCTCACCGACCTGGTCCTGTATTCTTTCCTGCAGTGGTTCGAAAATATGATCCGGCTTGCTCCGGAAGGCAAAGTCTTTATTGATGCCACCGAGGGAGGAGCCAGGATTAAAGGGACCCGGATTTTAACCCTTAGGGAAGTGCTTGACCGCTACTGCCAGGACCATGTACCGGTTCAGGAAAGCTTAAGGGAGATTTTTGAAAACTATGAGCCTCCTGAGGAGGAGTCCTTATTATCTTCCTTGGAAACGGCTATTTCCAGTTTGCAAAAACTCAAAAAAACCAGCAGCCGGGCGCTTAAAACTGCACGAAAACTCCATGCAGAGTTTACCGGGGAAAAAATTCACGGCAACAAAGTCAATAAATTGCTGGCGGAAATTGACCGCTGTGATCAGGAGGTCAAGGCAGAAGAAGCCCACCGCTTAACCCAAATTATGCTGCAGCCTGTCTTACTGTCGGTAATGAAAGGACCTTTAGCCCAGGCGAAACCGGGGGAAACGGAGCAGGAATTTGGTAAACGGGTGGCCAAACGGACAGAGTTTCTCTATCAGGGTATAGAGATAGTGTGCCGGGACATGGCCCGAATTCTCCAGAAAACCCTGGATGATTTACGGGGAAGAAGGGAGTAAAACCAGTGCATAATTTGTTTTTGAAAGCGGCCGATGTGCTTTCAAATGCTTTGCTTCAGGTGCATCAGGCAGCCAAAGAGTACGAGGAAATTCAAAAGGCCGGCGAAACTGCGGAGGAACTGGTTTTACCGGTCAAACTGCAAATTGTCCAATCTACCTATAAGTTGTTCCGGGAGCTAAAAGCTTTTGACCAGGTTTACCGGTACAATACCTACCGCAAGCAGTATGATATTGCCCCGACCTTCCGGTTTGTGGCCGAAGAGACCTACCTGTACGGTGACGGCAAAATCAGTTTGGGGGCCAATTCTTATATAGGCAGGTACAGTTCCATCCAGGCGGTAGAAGGATGCCGGGTGGAAATCGGGAAAAACTGCCGCATCAGTCACTTTGTCAAGATTTATACCATGAATACCGAGGCGGACCAGGATTTTTCAGCCCCTGAACTGGTAAAACGTAAAGGAGATGTAATCATTGGCGACTACTGCTGGATAGGCGCCGGCGCCCTGATCAGGGAAGGAGTAACCATCGGCGATAACTGCGTTATCGGGGCTAACAGTGTGGTAACCCAGGATGTCCCCAGCTATTCCATTGTAGCCGGTAACCCGGCCAAAATCGTTAAAAAGAAAAGCTGTGCACCTAATGCTTAGGGACACGACCAGCAGAGTGGAGGATGAGTTTGGCAAAAGAAATTTTGGTGAACAATCTTGCTGTCCTGGAAAACAGGTTTCCTGAATTGGCCGGAAGGCTGAAGAATCTCGGGGTTGACCCCGAGGTTATAAGAGAAGTCTCTAAAACCGGCATTCCGGTAATGAAGTATAAAGACCGGCAGGGCAATATTAAATCTATCCACAGTGCATACGACCCTCTTAAGGAAGCAGGGCGGGCAATAGATTGGGAAAAATGCGCTGAGAGCAGCTTCATTGTAACGCTGGGCTTTGGTTATGGCTACCATATCCTGGAGTTAGCCCGGAGGCTGCGGCCGGAGCAAAAGCTGGTGGTTGTGGAACAAGGCCTGGGAATTTTCCGGGCGGCCCTGGAAGATATAGATTATACCGCCCTTTTAGAAATGCCTAATGTATATTTCCTGGTGGGTGAATCACCGATGGAAGCAGGAACCGGGATTATTGCCCTGCTTCGTAAGACTCTCTATCCGCATTTAACCGTGCAAACCTTTTTTCCCGCGTTTAATTTATTCCCGGACGATTATAACGAAATTGTTCAATTGATACAGACCGGACTTAATAATTATATTTCCAGGCATTCTCTTTTAGATACCCCTGAACCGCTTGCTTCCGGAACTAATATACTGTTGATTAACTGTCCTATCAGGTTAACCGATGTACCCAGGCACATTCCTTATGGTTTGGGTATCCTGGCCGCTCTTTTGGAAAAAGAGGGGTATAATGTGCGGGTCCTTGATATCAATGCTTTACGGGAACCACAAGCAGCCATTGAGCAATGGCTGGCCGTCAATAACAAATGGGATATCATCGGAATTTCCGGCCTGGTTACCACCTACAGGTACCAGAAGGCCCTGGTGCCCATTATCCGCCGGAC
>JAJZTU010000345.1 GCA_021848765.1 Bacillota bacterium | reverse complement strand
TGGCACCGCGGACTCCTGTTTAGCCACTGCCGGTGTCATTAGCCCCGGTTTAGCCCCTGTTGGATTATCTGCCGGTACCGCCTGCCGGCTTTCCAGTTCCACCTGCCTGCTGACCAGGTCACAGACCCCATGTCTGGCCACAAAATCAGTATAAGTTTCCCCTTTGAGAAAGGAAGGATGCTGCAAGACGGCCTTATGAAAGGGAATTGTGGAGGCGATTCCACTTATGGTGAACTCATCCAAAGCCCGCTGCATACGCTGGATGGCCTCTTCCCTGTTTTCTCCCCAGGCAATCAACTTGCCAATCATGGAATCATAAAAAGGCAGGATGGTACAGCCACTATGGGCGGCGCTGTCCACCCGCAGCCCGAATCCTCCCGGCTGGTGGTATTCGGTAATCGTGCCCGGACAGGGGATGAAATCACGACAAGGGTCTTCAGCATTGATGCGGCATTCAATTGCCCACCCCCGGATCCTGACATCCTCCTGTTTGTACCGCAGGGGCTCTCCGGCGGCAATCCTGATCTGTTCTTTAACTAAGTCAATACCGGTGACTAACTCGGTAACAGCATGTTCAACCTGGATGCGGGTATTCATCTCCATAAAGTAGAACCGGCCGTCCCTGTCCAATAAGAATTCCAGGGTCCCGGCGCCTTCGTATTCTACTGCCTTGGCCGCTTGGACAGCCACCTCTCCCATCTGGCGGCGCAACTCCCCGGAAACAGCCGGGGACGGGGCCTCCTCCAACAACTTTTGGTGCCGGCGCTGGATGGAACACTCCCGTTCCCCGAAATAAAGCACCTGGCCATACTTATCCGCTAAGATTTGAATCTCCACATGACGGGGATTCTCTACGAACCTTTCCAAATAAATGGCGCCATTGCCAAAAGCCGCTTTAGCCTCTGAGGTTGCCGCCCGGAAGCCCTTTAGCAGCTCCGCTTCGTTGTGGGCTGCCCGCATGCCGCGCCCCCCGCCTCCGGCAGCAGCCTTAACCAGCACCGGATACCCGATTTCCCTGGCTACCACACAGGCTTCTTCCTCATCCCAGATTACTCCGTCACTGCCCGGAATCACCGGGACCCCGGCTTCAGCCATAACTTCCTTGGCCAACACCTTGTCTCCCATGGACTCAATAGCTGAGGAGGAGGGACCGATGAAGGTAATCCGCGTCTCTTCACACAGGCGGGCAAAGGTGGCATTTTCCGCCAGGAAACCATATCCCGGGTGAATAGCATCCACTGAATGGGCTTGAGCTATAGCCAGGATTTTTTCCATATCCAGATAGCCCTTGGCATTACCCACACAAAAAGCCTCGGCAGCCTTGCGGACATGCAGCGAATCCCTGTCAGGTTCAGAATAGATAACCACCGGTTTGATACCCAGTTCCTTCACTGCCCGCATGACCCGCAGGGCAATTTCCCCCCGGTTGGCAATTAAAACTTTCTTGAACATTACCGCTCCCTCCCCCCTACTATCAACCAGCCCGGGTCCGCTCCACCTTGATAGCACAATCAGGACACAGCTGCTGGCAGATGCCGCAACCGGTACAGACCTTGCCTTTCGCCACCGGCAGTACAGAGGGAGTACCATACACCCCCAGCACGTCATTCCAGTCCAATACACCGGTGGGGCATTTCTCTATGCAGAGGCCGCAACCCTTGCATAATCCCGTGTACAGGGTAAAACGGCCCTTTTCTCCCGCATAAACCAGTTCATCCTTAGTTGCCATGGGAGATCCCTCCCCTCAGTTCATCAACTAATTCCATCCCTCTCTCCAAAGCCCGGAAGTTTAACTCCCGCAGTTGGGGATTCTCCTGAAACTTATGCCCCAGCTTTTTCTCCAAGGCAGCTTTGGCCTGCTGGGGAGTGACTACCCCGGTTACCCTGATTACCGCTCCCATGATTATCACATTAAAAACCCTGGTGTCCAGTTCCCGTTTGGCCGTATCTAATGCCGGAATCCCCAGCACCTGTCCGGAGGCTGCCGGTAAATCACCTTCCACATCCTCCAGGCCGGAGTCATAAACAAACACCGTGTGCTCGCCGACATATTGGGTGGTCCGCCGCACCGCCCGGCCACTGAGGGCAACCACAATGTCAGCCTGCTGAAATTTTGGCGCACCAATTTTTTCCCCGGAGACCTGGACAAAAGCAATGGACACCCCACCCCGTTGTTCTACCCCGAAATTAGGAATATATAGAGCTTCGCGCCCGCTCTCATAGGCGGCTTCGGTAAGAATCTCGGCCACAGCCTGGACCCCCTGGCCACCTTCCCCGGCCAAAGCTATTTTGGTCAACTTCTCCATTGTACTCACCCCTCTTTGCCACCGGATCCCTTGAGTTCACCCACCTGGAAATACTTAGCCATATCTTTTTCGATAAACTCCCACGTTTCTTTCGCGTTTGTCCTCCAGTTGGTGGGACAACCTGACAGTACTTCTACAAAGGAGAAGCCGCTTCCGTTAATTTGATTTTCCAAAGCCTTTTTTAAGTAGCCTTGAAGCTGTTTGAACCTGGCCACAGTACCTCTGGCCACATAGGCCCCCTCCCTGGTGATGGCTGCCACCATTTCCGGCCCTTGGGTGGGATAGCCCATCTCTTCCACATCCCGCCCGTAAGGTGATGTCTCGGTCTTTTGGTTGGGCAAGGTAGTTGGGGCCATCTGCCCCCCGGTCATTCCGTAATTGGTGTTGTTCACCAGGATTGCGGTAATCCTTTCATTGCGGGCAGCAGCGTTGACCAGGTGCTGGGAGCCGATGGCATAACCGCCTCCATCGCCCATATAGGCAATCCCGATCAGCTCCGGACGGGCCCTCTTGATACCTGTGATCACCGGGGTGGTACGGCCATGATGAGTCTGGACAGTGTCCACATCAAAGAAATCCCAGGCCAACAGGGAGCAGCCGATATCACAGCCGAAGACCACCCGTTTCTGGATGTCCAGTTCATCGATGGCCATCCCCAGAGCCTTCAGGACCAGCCCGTGGCCGCAGCCGGGGCAAAATTTGTGGGGCTTGGTTTGTTTTCGCCAACACTTGGGCATCTGGGCAAATTCCATGGCGCTTACCTCCCCTCTCCAACAATTTCGCTTACTTGAGTTACCACTTCCTCAGCAGTAATCCCTAAGCCAGGTCGAAAATACGGCTTAATGGGGGTGGTGCAGTGGGGATAAAGGGCCTGCTTGACCAGCTTGGCCAGTTGGCCTTGAGCGGATTCTGCCACTAACAGCGCCTTAAGA
>JAJZTU010000344.1 GCA_021848765.1 Bacillota bacterium | reverse complement strand
ATTCTCGCAAATTGTCAATAATAATTTTAACTTCTTGTTTATAGATGAAATACTTTGAAATAGCTTGGAATAGCTTGAATTTGCACCGGAATAAGGGCACTTTTGCATTACCTGTTTGCGATTTACTTTACCTGGTTGTGCAGTGTCCCCAAACCCTCAATTTTGACCTCCACCCGGTCTCCCCGCTGCATCTGGCCAATCCCGCGGGGAGTGCCGGTCAGCAGGACATCACCAGGCAGGAGAGTCATGACTTGGGACATCCGGCTAACCAACTCCCGGACGTTAAAGACCATTTGACCTGTGTTAGATGCCTGTTTCATTTGCCCATTAAGAAACAGCTCAATCTTTAAGTTTAAAGGATCCACTTCCGTATTAATATATGGACCCAGGGGTAAAAAAGTGTCAAAGGACTTGGCCCGGGTCCACTGTCCATCCTTGCGCTGGAGGTCCCTGGCAGTAACATCATTGGCACAGGTGTAGCCTAAAACATAATCCAGGGCCTGGTCCAGCGGTATATTACGGGCGGTTTTAGCAATGACCACGGCCAGTTCGGCTTCATAGTCCACTTCCTGGCTGAGTTCAGGGTAGAGGATATCATCCCCCGGGCCGATTACGGTGGTACCGGGCTTGATGAACAGGACCGGCTCCTCCGGCACCGGAAGGTTTACCTCTGCTGCGTGATCCCTGTAGTTCAGTCCCACACAGACAATTTTGCCAGGCACACAGGGCGCCAGGAGCTTGACCCCGGACAAAGGGTAGGTTTGCGTACCGGGAGTGAATTCCCCAAACATATCCCCCCGGATTTCGTGCACCTGATCCCCTTCCAGGATGCCTTGCCTGGCTGAACCGTTGATTTCGAAACGTACAAATTTCATGCCTATCCCTCCTTAATAATGTATGAAACCTTTTTTCTCTGGCCGAACTTGCTTACGTCCGGTCGGATACCTGCCTGGGCGGAAATGTTACTGCTGAGCATAAACGTGCAGGTAAAGAACCTTATTCTGCACCGGCTTCCTGGATGACGAGGTAGATTAGCGGCGCTGAGCAGTAAATCATCATGGTAGCTGCCGCTACGATTCCGGAGTCATTGAAGGCCAGGGCTACCAGGCTTCCTACCACTACCCCCACAAAACCTATGTACAGGGAATGGTATTTTTCCCGCAGGATTTGCATTACACCTACCGGACGGTAAAACAAAACAGCCAGGGCTACAATGCTTACCAGGAGGACCCTGGCCCAGATGGTGATGTTCACAATTAACTTAATGTTGATAGCAAGTTTCCGCAGAATGATGTTCATTATCTCCTGTGGTCCGTTCTGCAGTATCAAATTGGCTGCCCGACCGATGTGAGACTGGCTCTCCGGCGGCCTGGCCAGGTCAAAAGCTATAAAGCTGCCTATAACTACTATAGCAATCAGGGTAATCAGCGTAAAAGTCCGGAACCCCGGGAATCTTCCCCATAACCACAGGTAGGTAAAACCTAACCCGGCAACGGCAGCGATGGTGCCGCCCACATTGGTTCCAAGGTTGGGAGCTGCCAGAATATAGGTTGTGACTAGGTAAAAGCCACCTATGGCCCACAACAGGGGCTTGCGCTGTCCGGGCCAACGCTGGAGCAATGCCGTGGTCCCGATGGTAGCGGCCCCCAGCAGCACTCCCATGTATTCATTCCCGATGCCGTAGAATCTGGCCCCGACCATGGGGTCATACCCCAGGGCTGATTCCTTGATCAGGGGAGAGCCTACCAGAGCATCTCCCAATATGGTCACCGCTGTGGTCAGGCAGATTACGATAAAGGCATCCAAATCCCGGTTCCTGCCTGCCCATAGCCCAAAAACCACTATTATGGCGGTCAGGGTTAAGGCAATCCCTATGGCTGCCACTAAATTGGGCTGGGGAAACAGGGGTAGCAGCAGCAGGCTTAAGGGTACTGCCATTAAGCCCAGAAGTGCCTTTTTCATATAATGCGAATTAGGTTTTCCCAGGAAAATAGTACTCATGGAAAGAATGATAGCAATAATTTGTAATAATACATAGCCCTGGACGAGAGTGGGCCTGGCTACATAAGTGAAATTCACCTGCTGTTCGACCTGCTGCAGATATTCAGCAGGCTGCTGAAAACTGACTGAACGGATGGCTTGTCCCAGCATCACCGGAGGAATGGGCAACTTAAAGTAATTAAGGATACTGGGGGCAAGATCAAGATTAGTAATGATTCCCGGCCGTTTAGTGGTAGGGGTGGTCAGAAGCCCGGCTTCTACTCCGGGACCCACCATTGCTACCGGGGTCATCAGCAGCTTAGCCTCTAAGGCTAAATCTGCCGGAGTCGGGGATAGGAAAACTAAAAGCTCGTGCTTAAGGTCACTGTCGGCGAAAAGCTTTCCTAAAAACGCATCAGCTTCCAGCAACGCCTGCCTCCTTTGCCAGGCAATTACATTGCTGAGCGCCTGATATGTCCCATCATCAACCCTGCTGGTGTCTCCCAGCTCAATTACCACAAAATCTACCCGGTCTTTGACAGACTTATATGCCTTCCACAGGGCCGCATAGTCTGTGCTCCTTCCCCAGGTAGCAGTAGGGTCGGCCTTCAGAATACTGCGGTCTACAACCCCTGTGTCCACTTTGCCCCACTGGTCCATGGCAATGGAAACCGCCTGGCGGCCATGCGGAGGAAGGTCAGTATCGGCATTACCCAGGACTGCGGTGCGCAATCCCGCTTGATGCAGAGCCATGCCTAAAGCCCCCGGCTGGTTAGGGTACTTTTGTTCGGCGTTTAAAGCAAGTATTTTAGCTATTTGCAGGTGTACAACTTCACCTGCCTGTGGAGCTATGCCCATTCTCCTCCGGTAAACCAATCCTGCTGCTTCCTCATTATAGGATTCATAGGTGTTATAAGCTTCCCCACCCACCGGGTTGGCCTGTATACGGCCACCTGTACCAATGGCGGCATAAGTATTATCAGGGGTTCTGGGACCGGTAACATTGGTGTTCATAAGCCCCACTGCCCCTAAGTTAGCCAGTCGTTGAAAGTTGGGTAAGGACTTATCTGTGAAATCAGCTATGCTCAGACGGTCCGCCACAACCAGGATTACCTTGCCTGTTTTAGGCTTGGGGATAGCCTCCTGACTAGCCACGCCGGCTACGGGCGCCGCACCGGCTTCCCGGAGGTATAATAGCGTGCCAGGATTGCCCCCGGAAATTCCTAACAATAATAATATCAAAAAAAAGGCTAAAAGCAGAGTAG
>JAJZTU010000343.1 GCA_021848765.1 Bacillota bacterium | reverse complement strand
GTTGCTATAGCCAGCAGTAACCATGGCAGGTCAAATTGATCCAAAAACCCGGTGATACTCTTCAGGATCACATCATCACCCCGCTTTCATTACATTTAGTATGCCATTGTTTAGCACAAATTAAAGCTTGAACTTGTTCTTGCTTTTTAATTGACTGAACCGGCTTTATAATACCGTATTGCCTGAAGAGCCAGGATACAAGCGGTTAACCAAAACCCTCCGGCTGCAAAGCCGGCCAATACATCACTGGGGTAATGAACCCCCAAATAAATACGGCTCACCCCGATTAGCACAATTAACATTATCAGACCAAAGGAAGCAAAATAGCGAAAGCCGGAACGGCGGAAATTCAACCAGACGAGATAAGCCAGGAAGCCATAAAAAGTGACACTTACCATAGCATGACCACTGGGAAAACTGTAGCCGCTTACTTCAGCCAATCTCGCAAGCTCCGGCCTTGGCCGATGAAACGCTATTTTTAATAATTCGTCCAGCAGCCACCCACCACCTAAAGCAGCCAGAATCATTAAGGAATCCCCAAAATGCCTCCGGCGTTGGTAAAATATATAGATAGCCAGTAAAGTCACCGGCAGCAGGGTAGCTACCGAGCCCAAAGTGGTAATCAATTTCATGGCCTGAGTTATTGCCGGGGTGCTAAACGCGGCAATGAATTGGGTTACCATGGAATCAAACACAGTTAACTCTTGATAGATAAGGTCTTCTGCCAGTTTACTGAATAACAGCAGCGCAAAAGCAGCCAAGACAATTCCTGTAACCAGATAGTTCCCGAACTCTCCCAATGGGCCAAGTTTTTCATCAATCAGTGTTTGGGCCTTGGCTTTGATGTTCACTGCCAACCGGTTAATTTCACTGTCCCGGTTAGTAAAACAAACGATCAAGTAGCCAACTAAAACGATTAAAGTTAAAACAATGGTGGCAATCTCCAAATACTGCTCCAAAAACTGTTTAGCCTTGGCCCCGAGCAGCATGATAATGATCCCCTCCAGGAAAAACCTGGCTCCCCGCCCTAAAATAGAAGAAGTAATAAAAGTAGTCCTGTTGATCCTGCTCACCCCGGAGGCAATAGTAAATACCTTGTAGGGGATGGGTGTAAATCCGGCAATAGCTACGGCCCAGCTTCCATACTTAGCAAACATCGCATCAACCTGCTCCATCCTGCCTTTGGAAACAAATCTTTCCAGGAGGGGCCTTCCAGCCCGCTGCCCGATATAATAGCCGAATAATCCCCCCAGTACCGAGGACAGGGTGGTAACAAAAGCATACCATAAAGCCAGTTCCGGACTTAACAGAGCCAGGGGAATCAGAATTAAATCAGGTGGTACAGGAAAAAATGATGACTCAGCAAAAGCAAGCAGAAACAACCCCAAAGTCCCATACTGCATAAAAAGGGCTGCCGAACTCTTGAACCATTCCATTACTTCCGCCATTATCAAAAATTCCCTCCTTGATTTCCGGATATTCTACTTGATTAATTCTTGATCTGTAATCACTGGACCGGGGCTGTCCCCCCTTAAAACCCGGCTCATTCATGCTAATAACTTTTGGTAACCCGGTTAACTATCTTTATAGATACAGAAAAACCATAAAAAGTTCAGATGAATAATTAAATTCAAATATTCTTAACCTGGAAGTTGGAGTTCTGAACTTTTTCTCGCTTTTTGGGTACACTATTTCTCGTCAGGAGGTTAGAGCCGATGTCCGGTGAAAAGCCGAAAATTTACCTAATTCGAGGCCCCCTGAAAAAGCCGTTGCAGATAAGCGCTAAAGCTACTCTGCACCATAAAATTACTGACCTCAGTCTGGCCATGGAGAAGATGAAACTGGCCGAATATGTGGAGCTGTTAAACAAGCCGGTACGACTGTTGTACATAAATTTCATAGCAGGGGTGGCCAGGGGTGTGGGGATGGCTATCGGGTTTGCCATTTTAGGCGCTTTAATAATTTACACTTTGCAGAGGCTGGCAATTCTTAGGCTGCCTGTAATTGGCGGGTTCATAGCCGAACTGGTACGCATTGTACAGATCCAGCTCAAATTGGGAAGGTAACTAACTGCTGAAGATCCGGGTGTTGGACAACAAAAGTCATTTGGAGGTTGCATTTTTGCAGAGGGGGAATTTACTGTGACCAAAGATGTAATGGATGCTATCAGAGAACGCAGGAGCATCAGACACTTCGCTCCGGATTCGGTAGATGAGTTCACTGTCGGCCGAATCCTGGAAGCCGGGGCATCCGCGCCCAGCGCCGGGAACATCCAGCCCTGGACCTTTTATGCGGTTTTCCGGCAGGATATCAAAGACCGCCTGAGTAAAGCAGCCTATGCCCAGGAATCCCTTATTTCGGCCCCGGTGGTAATCGTAGTTTGTGCTTTGCCGGAAGATACGGCTGCCCGCTACGGGGAAAGGGGGAGAAGCCTCTACTGCCTTCAGGATACCGCTGCAGCCACGCAAAATATCCTGCTGGCCGCTGAGGCATTCGGCTTGGGAAGTTGCTGGGTAGGGGCCTTTGAGGAGACAGCTGTCGCTGCGGCTTTAGGCTGTGCCAGGGGCGAGCGGCCGGTGGCCCTTGTACCCCTTGGATTTTCCGCCGGGGAAAAGCCTCAGCCCCCGGCACGTTATGACCTGAGCAGAACGGTAAAAATTCTGCACTGACCGGAGAGTTTAGTAGGTAAGGAGGCTGACTGAATGGACAGGCAAAAACAAGATGAATTGAAGCAACGGCTGGAACAAGAACAGCAAAACCTGCGGGAGAGGATTGAGCACATGGAACATAACGCTCTGGACATTCCCCTGCAGGAGTCAGTGTCAGAGTTGTCTTCATATGATAATCACCCGGGGGATCTGGGGTCAGAGGTATTTGAACGCAGCAAGGATTTTGCCCTGCGGGAAGGAATGGAACTGCAAATGGCGCAGATTGAGGATGCCCTCCACCGTATGCAAAGCGGTACTTACGGCAGATGTGAGGAGTGTGGCCGGGAGATCCCGCTGGAACGCATGGAGGCGCTGCCTACAGCAAGCAAGTGTATAGAGTGCAAGAGTAAGGAGGACCTTCCGGACCGTCACCTCCGTCCTATTGAGGAAGACGTTATTGCCCCGCCTTTCGGAGGGCTGTCCCATGATAATGCTGCAGATGAACCGGGGGACAGTGAAGATGAAATAATGTTTGACGGTGAGGATGCCTGGCAGTTAGTGGCTCACTTTAATGAGCATGCGGAGCATTCTGATGCAGGTGCTTACTAT
>JAJZTU010000036.1 GCA_021848765.1 Bacillota bacterium | reverse complement strand
TATTACCATCCCTGGTCTTTGGGGCGCCCTTTGTTCCATGGTTCAAAAAGGCCTTAATCCTGTTGGTTATCGCCTGTCCCTGCGCACTGGTTATTTCTACACCCGTATCTATTGTGGCTGCTATTGGCAGTGCAGCTAAGAAAGGGGTTCTCATCAAAGGCGGGGCCTACCTGGAGGCGGCCGGAGCCTTGAATGCTATTGCTTTTGACAAAACAGGAACTTTGACTACCGGACGGCCGGAGGTTACCGATATTGTCCCTGTGGGAAATCGAAAGCCTGAAGAAATTATTGAAATCGCCGCTGTAATTGAAACCAGATCCCAGCATCCCCTGGCTGATGCAATTTTAAGGTATGTTAAGGATAAGAATATTCAAATTCGAGAAGGTTATGACTTTGAATCGATTACCGGTAAAGGGGCTAAGACTGCTATCGACGGAAAAGCTTTTTATATTGGTAACCCCAGGCTATTTGAAGAATTAGGAGTTAATTTCCAAACACAGGCTGCTAAAATTGACAGGCTGCAAAAAGAAGGCAAAACCGTCATGCTGGTGGGAGATGCCCAGGAACTTTACGGGCTGGTGGCAGTTGCAGACGTGGTTAGAGAAACCAGTATCAAAGCCGTGCAGAAACTGAAAGAAGAAGGTATTAACAAGGTAATTATGCTTACCGGCGATAACAGGGGGACTGCCCAGGCTATTTCCGAAAAAGTTGGGGTAGATGAGTTCCGGGCCGAACTACTGCCGGAGGATAAATTAAATGTAGTTAAAGATCTTTTGGGCCAGCATGGTAAAGTAGGTATGGTGGGAGACGGGGTTAATGATGCCCCAGCCCTGGCTTCGGCTACTGTAGGTATTGCTATGGGTGGCGCCGGTACGGATACGGCACTGGAAACAGCAGATATTGCGCTGATGGCGGATGACCTGTCTAAACTACCTTACGCTATGAAGTTGAGCCGTAAAGCCTTGCGGGTAATTAAAGAGAATATCGCTTTCTCCCTAATTGTGAAAGCAATATTTTTGGTACTCACTTTCCTGGGTATGGCCAACCTTTGGATGGCAGTGTTTGCTGATACCGGGGCCGCTCTGTTGGTTATCGCTAATGGAATGCGATTGTTCAAAGTGACAGAGTAAAAAGCTAATGGTTTTGGGCAATACTGACAAACATGGCTTTCAACTGCATATAGTTGGGAGCCATGTTTTGCCTTCTATCGTTTTTTCAATCAGGCTGTTTTAGTAGTGGATCAGGTTGCTTTTACCGATCAATTACCCAAGAACGAATTTTAGTTCCTGTTTTTTTGACATTAGCTTTACTGCTGTACACGCTATTTAGACTATTTTACAGGAGGGATAATAATGGGTTTGGATGATTTATTAAAAATCTTTTTGGGTCATCACGGTAAACAATATTCTAAACACCATGGCGGTCACCATAGAGGTCACCATAGTGATTGCTATGAGCCATATTATCGGGAACCTGGGCCTATGCAAAGAAAGGAACCGGAAGAAACGTTACAGTGCTCTTATTGCTCAGCACAAAACAAACTTACAAGTAATTTTTGCTTTAACTGCGGAAAAAGACTAAAGAGTCAATGTCCTAGTTGTAATTCTAAAATTGAAGCTACGGCTAAGTACTGTCCTGAATGTGGGTTAAAATTCGAGAATCGCAAGTTCGAATAAAATATCAGGATCCTATGCAAAATCCCTCTTGTGTAGTTTATTAGAGGGATTTATGTATGTTATTTGCCCAAGAATTCTGTAGCGGCTTTCTTCGCTAGTGTTACTCTAGCATCATAAGATTTACCACCGGCCGCACTACAGGATCAAACCTGCATTTTGAAGTTATGAGCAACGGTGCTTTCCGTAATCCTGAAAGGTATCTACGTTAGCAGAAAACAAAGAAATAATTAACGACAGGAAAGTCAGTTGACATAAGAGTATATTAAATACATAATAAAAGTGAACATATGAATAGTTTTTCAAACTATTTAAAAAAGGAGGGAATCTCTTGGCGAGGCGGCCCAAACAAGATACCTGTGAAGTTTTTTGTTTTAACGAGGAAGCAGTACAACAGGTAAAAAAACAACTACTTCCTTTAGACAAGGTATTTCGCCTGGCGGAAACTTTTAAGACAATGGGAGACCCGACCAGGATTAGTATTATTCAGGCTTTGTCGCTACAGGAGCTTTGTGTTTGTGACTTGGCTGCGGTATTGGAGATGACCCAGTCGTCGGTTTCCCACCAACTGCGCATTTTAAGAAACCTTAAGCTGGTGAAGTTCCGCAAAGAAGGTAAAATGGTCTATTATTCCCTTGATGACGCTCATATTATTAATCTTTTCCGCGAGGGGTTAGAACACGTACAGCATAATGGTTAGGTAAAAGAAGGTTACAATTTTGCTCTGGTTGGATATCGAACTGCCCTTATAGGAGCCGATAATCATCCTGGACTCCCAGTGCTAGTCAGCAGTGGAGGGATATTGATGAACAGAAATAGAGTTCTCGTTGTCGATGATGAAGAACATATCTGTGAGCTAGTCAGAACCTATTTTAGTGAGGAGTATGACATAACCATTGCCTATGATGGACAAGCTGCCCTAACTAAATTTAAGCAGGGTCAATTTGATTTGGTGATCTTGGATATCATGCTGCCTGGGCTTAGTGGGTGGGACGTTTGTCGTCAAATGAGGCAAACAAGGGATACCCCGATCATTATGTTAACTGCCAAAGGTGAGGACCTCGATAAGATCCTTGGTCTGGAACTTGGGGCAGACGATTATGTTACTAAACCTTTTAACCCTAGAGAATTACTAGCCAGGGCCAAGGCTGTTTTAAGGCGCTTCAAAGGGAACAAGGAACCAAACTCTCAAGTAATTGAGTATCCTGGAATTATCATTAACAACTTAACTCATCGAGTAACAATAAAGGATCAAGACATAGAACTTACGCCAAAGGAGTTTGAAATATTGTGGCTATTTGCCAGCAACCCCGGTATAGTGTTTAGCCGTGAGCAACTTATCCAGAAAGTCTGGGGTTTTGATTACCTGGGAGATACCCGGGCCATTGACAGTACGATAAAAAGACTAAGAAGAAAACTTGAATCTATCCCTGAGGCACCATTTTTTATCCAAACAGTTTGGGGTGTTGGTTATAAGTTTGAGGTGCCGACATCATGAGGGTTAGTCTTTTTATAAAAATATTAGCTACCTATGTCCTTGTGGTTTTTTTCACTATAACCGTTGTAGGCGGCCTGCAATTACTTTTGGTCCAAAATTATCTAATGGATACTAAAGAAAAGGAACTTTTGGTTAAAAGCCAAGACTTAGCGGATATTATTAAACCCTTGCTGATAAGTGGACAAGATCCTCACCCGGTTATTAGTTCCCTTAATAGAGCGGATCGCATACTGGGTACCGAGGCTTGGGTAATTGACAATTCCGGAAAAGTATTGGCCGCATCTGCTGATCATATTCATTGTGAAGGTAACGTCTTAGAACCTCGGGACTTGCAACAGCTAAAATCCGGGCAAGTCAGTTTGCGCAGGGGACAATCCCAATTTTTTCAGAAAGCCGTAATCCGGGCTGCTGCGCCAGTCCTCGATCAGGGAAAGTTTATCGGTGCTGTAATTCTCTATACCCCCGTGGCCGGTATAAACGATACTTTCTCAAAAATGAGGGAGCTTCAAAGTGGGACCGCAATCTTGGGCATTATTTTGTCAGTAATACTGGGCTTATTTCTTTCGCGGTATATCACCAGGCCTCTACGGGAAGTCAGCCAAGTTGCCCGTAGAATTGCCGAAGGTAACTTTGAAGACCGGGTTCGGATAAAGTCTCGAGATGAGTTAGGACAATTAGGTGAGACCTTTAATTATATGACTCAGCAATTAGAAGATTATGAGAAGATGCGCAGGGAATTCGTAGCCAATGTTTCCCATGAATTACGCAGCCCTCTAACTTCAATTCAAGGTTTTATGGATGCTCTTATTGAGGGGAAAAATAAGGGAGATGAACAGGAAAAGGCCAAATACCTGTCTATTATCCAGAAGGAAACCTATAGGTTAAGCAAGCTGGTTAATGAACTCCTGGATTTATCAAGGTTTGATGCTCAAGTGGTATATTTCGATATGGAGGCGTTTCCCATTACGACGGTTATTAACCGGGCTACCGCAAGCTTAAAACCGCAACTGGATGAAAAGAACATTACTATCAGGACTGTTATTCCAAAGGACCTTCTCTACTGCTTTGGAGATGAAGACCGGATTGAACAAGTGGTGCATAACCTGTTACAAAACGCTATCCGCTACTCACCAAAAGGAGAGAAAATCTTGATTTCTGCCCGGCTGCTTACTGATGAAATCCTTGTGGAGATTGCTGATAATGGACCCGGTATTTCAAGAGAGGAACTTCCCCGGGTATGGGAACGCTTTTACAGAGTTGATAAAGCCCGCAGTAGAGGTATGGGTGGTACTGGACTAGGTTTGGCCATTGTTCAGGAGATTATTAAGAAACATGGTGGCCGGGTAACAGTGGAAAGTGAACATGGGGAAGGTGCCGTATTTGGTTTTACTCTACCGATAGTTACAAATGAGGTGTAAATCGTCCATAAGGAATAGGTCTTTAAAAGGGAAAAGGAAATTTGTAAATATTGGAGGTGAAGGGCTATGGGTAAATGGTTCCCCAGGTTATATGATACCTTGAGCCTTTTTTATAATATACTAATTGCAGAAAGGATGTGTAAAGTTGTTTTCTAGAATAATAAAATCCAGTTTACTTTTTTTCCTAGCCGGACTTGCTGAAATTGGCGGGGGATACTTTGTATGGATATGGTTAAAAGATGGAGCAAGCATAATATGGGGTTCGTTGGGTGGTCTCATACTAATTTTGTACGGAGTGATTCCGACACTTCAGCAATTCCCTAATTTTGGGCGAATTTATGCGGCTTATGGAGGCGTCTTTGTTATTATGTCTATTTTGTGGGGTTGGTGGATTGACGGAATTAAACCAGATTTCTATGATTGGCTGGGGACCTTTATAGCATTAATCGGAATGGTAATCATATTATGGGTCCCCCGAAAAGAAACAGAAAGAGAAGGTGAATCAGAATGTTAAAATCAGCAGTTCTTTTTCTACTAGCCGGTTTAGCGGAAATCGGTGGTGGATATTTAGTTTGGCTTTATCTACGCGAGAAAAAGAGTGTTATTCTTGGGATAGCCGGTGCATTAGTTCTTGCATTATATGGAATTATCCCTACTCTTCAGGTGTATCCTCAATTTGGTAGGGTATATGCCGCCTATGGTGGTATATTTATAGTTCTTTCACTATTTTGGGGGTGGGGTGTAGATAGAAAAAAACCTGATCTCTTCGATTGGTTAGGTGGTTTGGTTGCTTTAATTGGTGCGGCCATTATTATATGGATGCCGAGATAAAGTTTGGATTCAACAAAGCCATTGAATATGTTAACCTACCGGTTATAATTTCTGCATTAAGCGAAGCGCCAGTAACGGCGCTTTAATTTTTTAAAATTACAATTTTGCCTTGTTCTTGCCATCAGTTTGACACAAATTCAACCTATAATTTGGATGCAATGTAAAACAAAATGGAGGTTGACTAATGAACAAAAAAGTCATTAAGGTTCTGGCAATACTATTAGGTTTAGTGCTTGCTTACACCACACCTGTTTACGCTGAAAACAGCGGTCCCTTTAAAATTTCAACTTTGGACATTAGTGTGATGCCGGAGTATGATACCTCTGAAGTTTTGATCCTTTACTCAATTAACTATGTGAATACATCAGGCCAGCCATATAATGGGGAGGTACGCTTCCCGGCCCCTAAGGGCACGACTAGCAATATTGTCAAGGAAACCGCGACAACTAACGATAATCACCTGGCGGTCAGAGTTGAAGACAAAGGGGATTATGCTGAGTTTTTCTGGAAACCGTCCCAGGCGATCCAGCCTAATGCCAGCTACCCTATCCATCTGGAGTATTATTATAATCCTTTACCGGGTTCCGGAAATAAGGCTTTTACCTATCAATTTAGAGCAACATTGCCAGTGGACCAGGCCAGGATTAACGTATACCAGCCTTTGAAAGCTACTAACTTTAAAATGGAGCCGGTAGGGCAGTTGTTAGGTCAGGACAACCAGGGTTTTCAGGTCTATGGCCTTAATTCCGCTAACTTAAAGAACGGTGATAGGGTAGACTTAAAGATTGCTTACACAAAAGAAGATCCCAACCCATCCATTCAGAAACCTGGAGTTTCCGGGTTAACCGGTCAATCTGGTCAGGCAAGTGGGGGTCAATTTAGCAGTGCGGTGATAATTATTCCATTGGTAGTATTAGGAGTTATTATTGCAATCATTGTAGTAAAAACTTTTGGCAACCGGGAAATGGCAAGAGAAGCTGTTAACCGGCGGGTAGTCCAAAACAACCGGGAAGAAACTCGTGACAGCAAATTAGCCAAAGAAAAACGCAAGCTTCGTCAAAAACTTTTGAACGGGGAAATCAGTGAAGAAACCTACCATGAACTACTAATGGAGATTGAAGAAGACTACAATTAACGGATTAGGAGGGGAGACCCCTGGTCAATCGGTGGATAGAGGGATTAATGCTCTTATCGCTTCTTGGGTTGGCTGTAATCATTGTAGTGATGGTTTTCGGAAAATCAGGAAATTGGGTTAACCTTACCCGGAGCGAACGGGTTTCAGTAGATGAAGTCCTAGAAACTCGTAATCTTGAAGTAAGAAAGTTGGTGGTAAGGGGAACTGTGGACGGGAATAGCCTCTACCATGACTCCAAGGACGGTACATTACATTTCCGGGTTAAGTCAGAATCAGGTAAAGAACTAAAAGTGATATATACAGGTATTGCTCCTAAGGGGCTAACCGGTGGAGTGAAGGTGAATATAGAGGGTAAATTTACAGTAGAACAAGTGTTTTTAGCGGAACACATTTGGACAGCTAGCAGCAAGCAAGATCATTACGAGAGATAGGGGGAGAAATGATGGCGGATATAGGATATTTTGCTCTAATCTTGGCCTTAGTTATGAGCGCATATGCTTTAACAAGTTATATCCTTGGATTAAAACTAAATCGCCAGGACTTCCTGGCCAGCGCTACCGGCGGGGTTCTCGGGGCAGCGCTGTTCACTTCCGTAGCAGGGTTAAGCTTAATTTATCTCTTAATGAGCAGTGATTTTTCAATTGAATATGTCGCTATGTATACCAGTACGGATTTACCTGTATTTTATAAGTTTTCCGCCTTATGGGCCGGAAATAACGGCTCCCTTTTGCTATGGGTCTGGGTGTTAACACTGATTGCCGCCATTGCAGTTACCGGAAAAAAGAACCGGGACCTGATGCCCTATGCCGGTTCGGTGATGATGGTGGTCAGTATTTTCTTTTTATTCCTTTTAGCATATAATTCTAACCCGTTTGCCAAACTTCCAGGACCGCTGCCGGAGGGGAATGGCCTCAACCCGATGCTGCAAAATCCGGGGATGGTCTTCCATCCACTTACCTTGTACCTGGGCTATGTCGGTTTTACCGTCCCTTTTGCCTTTGCCATCGCTGCCCTTATCACCCGGCAAGTTGATGATCGCTGGATTAAATTTACCCGGAAGTGGACGATAATTTCCTGGCTCTTTTTAAGTCTGGGCAACCTTTTCGGCGCCCAGTGGGCCTACGTTGAACTTGGTTGGGGTGGTTACTGGGCCTGGGACCCGGTGGAAAATGCCTCCCTGATGCCGTGGCTGACCGGTTCAGCTTTTCTCCATTCAGTCATGATACAGGAACGTAAAAATATGTTAAAGATTTGGAATATGCTCCTGATTATCATTACTTTTGGTTTAACCCTGTTTGGTACCTTCCTGGTCCGCAGTGGAGTTGTCGCTTCGGTTCATGCCTTTGGGGACTCCAGTCTGGGTATGTTTTTCTTAGTCTTTACCACTTTGGTTATAACCGGTTCACTTTACCTGGTGGCAGATCGCCTTAAACTGCTTAATCAAGGTAATGAGTTTGAGGGGATTATTTCCAAGGAAAGCAGCTTTTTATTAAATAACCTGCTTTTAGTGGGTTCAGCCTTTACTGTTTTTTGGGGTACGGTATTCCCCATTGTTTCTGAGGCTTTCACCGGAAAAAAAGTAACGGTGGGAGCGCCCTTCTTTAATTCCGTTAATGCACCATTAGGTTTGGCCTTTGTGCTTCTGATGGGCATCTGCCCGTTAATAGCTTGGCGCAAGGCTACTATAAAGAATCTCCTTGGTAACTTTGTCTTCCCGGTAGCCTCAGCCCTAGTGACCGCAGTAATCCTTGTTCTAGCCGGTATAACTAAACCCTATGCGGTAGTAGCCTTTTCTATCTGCCTTTTTGTTACAGCAGCAATCTTGCAGGATGTTTTTAAGGGGGTTGTGGTCCGCCGGAAATTAACTGGGGAGAGTTGGGGATTAAGCATGGTGCGCTTACTTACCCGTAACCGGCGAAGGTACGGGGGATACATTATCCATTTAGGCATTGTAATGATGATAGTGGGAATTGCCGGTTCTAACATCTATAACCAGGAAGTTACCACAACACTCAAACCGGGCCAGTCGGCACAGGTAGCAGGATACTCTTTTTCTTATAATGGACTGCAACAAACAACTAAACGGAACACTACAATTGTTTTTGCTGATGTTAATGTAAGTAAAAATGGTCAATCTACCTTCCAAATCCGCCCGGAAAAAGTGTTCTATCCCACAACAGAACAACCTTCAACTGAACCTGCGATTAACAGTAGCTGGCTGGAGGACTTTTACCTGGTTATAGCAGGCTGGGAACAGGATCAATCAGCAACTTTCAAGGTTAATATCAATCCTTTAGTGAAGTGGTTATGGACCGGAGGTTATGTGCTGATTTTCGGGACTATTTTTGCCCTGTGGCCAGGTAAAGGTAGTGGAGTTGGTACCAAGTACCTGGGAAGGAGTTGAGGGATATGAAAGCTGTTCGTACAACCATATTGGTATTCACTTTAACATTTCTTATCTCGCCGGGGCAGGCCTGGGCAGCCCTATATAACGATGTTCAGGCCAGTCTCATCTGCCCGGCTTGTCTGGACGAGAGGATGACAGTGGCCGCCTGCAACGACAGTACGGCCGAACAGATCCGGCAGGATATTCAGCAGAAATTAGCCGCCGGACAAACCAAAGAACAAATCATTGCCGGGTATGTAGCCCAATATGGCGATATAATCCTGGCCGTTCCCGCAAAAAAAGGTTTTAACTTAATGGCTTGGGTAATGCCAGTTGTTGCCACCATTGGGGGGACCGTTTTAGTCTATTATGCGGTAACAAAATGGGCAAGAAACCACTCGGGACGAAGACTTACTGTGAATTCAACCAGCCTTATCATCGATTCAGAAGACGAAGAGCGTCTGAAGGAAGAAATTCGCAAGTACCTGTAGGGGGGAAAGTTATGGCAATAGTAATAAACCTGCTGATGGTGTTAGTAGCGGCGGCTTTAGTTGGGTATCCATTAATGGCCCGGAACCGGCAGAAGAACTATGTATTTGAAGGGCAGGAGGCTGAAGTAAATAACAAAGAAATACTATTTTCGGCTCTCGGGGAAATTGAGTTTGATTACCAAATGAATAAGCTCAATGACGAAGAGTACCAGGAACTTAAGGCGGGCTATCAAAGGCAGGCCTTGGTAATTCTTGATCAAGAAGAGGAGCAACTTGAAGCAGAGCTAGAAAAAGTACTGAGTAAGGGTAAAAGGTCTGAAGATAGGGGGAAGCCCAGGGAGTTAGACCATGAATAAGAAGTTGAAGATGGGGATCGCCTTAGGTACGGTAATTCTAGTGATTGGATTGCTCTTTGCCCAAGGATTTAAAGCCAGCGGGGGAATGGGGATGTATTTAACCATTGAAGAGGCCCTGGCTAATTACCAAAGCAATAGTGATAAATTTATTCAAATGGAAGGCAAGGTGGTAGGCAGCAGTGTTCGCTATGATCGCATTAAACCTTCCCTAATATTTGAGTTAACCGGGCTCGATCACCAGGCCATTGAAATCCTTAATGGTGTTCTGGGCAACCTTAATACAAAGGACCGTACAATCTTCATGATTACTCACAACTTTGAGCAGGGCTTGGATTTAAGCGACCGGGTTCTTATTGTTGTCAAAGGACGTATAGCCTATGAAAGACGGGCTCAGGGTTTGAGTCCTGACGAGATGAAAACCATCTATCTAAATACGGTTGGAGGGAAGGTCCAATGACTTATTTCAACCAAATCGGGACTTTGGTTTGGAAGGATCTGACCTCTGAACTCAGGACAAAAGAAATGCTGAGCAGTATGCTGATATTTTCCTTTCTCACCACCGTAGTGTTCAACTTCGCTTTTGATCCTGACACGGAGACAATTAAGCGGGTTTTTCCGGGAATTATCTGGGTGGCCTTCAGCTTTGCCGGGATACTGGGCTTGAACCGTTCTTTCCTTAACGAGAAGAGTAATGACTGCATTATGGGTCTGATGTTATGTACTCCGGATAAAGGTATTATTTACCTGGGCAAAATGCTCAGCAACTTAATTTTCATCTATATTATGGAAGCTATTACCTTACCAATCTTATTCGTGTTGTTTGACTACCGGTTAAAGGGCTCGCTGCTGTTTCTTCTGCTGGTGATAATCCTGGGTACCTGGGGTTTTATTGCCATCGGAACCTTCCTCTCGGCGCTCGCCGTTAATACCAAAAACAGTGAGATTCTACTGCCCATTATTTTATTTCCCCTGGTTATACCGTTGCTCATCGCTGCCGTCCAGGCCAGTGGGAGCATCCTGAGTGGGGGGAGTTGGCCTGAATGGTCCAACTGGTTTAAAATCCTGGTAGGTTTTGATGCTATCTTTACAGTGGTGCCGTGGTTAATGTTTGATTATTTGCTGGAGGTGTGACTATGGGCAAAAGGGCCTTGGGCTGGATTACCTTTGTAATGGTCCTGGTGGCCACTTACCTGGTTTTCATGTGGGCGCCTAACGAAAGAATTATGGGACCGGTCCAAAAAATCTTTTATTTCCATGTAGCTTCGGCCTGGGTTGGTTTTTTTGCCTTCCTGGTGGTCTTTATTGCCGGACTGGCTTACTTATTTACCCGGAAGGAAAAATGGGATATTATTGGGGCCTCTTCCGCTGAAATCGGCGTAATGTTCACTACCATTGTCTTAATAACCGGACCTATCTGGGCCAGACCAACTTGGAACGCCTGGTGGACTTGGGACCCCCGGCTAACTACCACCTTGGTATTATGGTTCATTTATTTAGCCTATTTACTAATCCGGTCGTCTATCCACGAGGAGGAAAAAAGGGCCAGGTTCTCGGCCATCTTTGGTATTGTCGGCTTTATAGATGTACCTGTCGTTTGGTTCTCCATCCGCTGGTGGCGTACCATTCACCCGGTTGTAGTTGATGCTTCAGGTTTTGCCATCTCCTCGAAAATGGTTACAACCTTAACGGTTAGCCTGATTGCTTTTACGTTCCTATATTTCTATCTGTTAGTTAACACAGCGTTGGTGGAGAAGATGCGGGCAGAACTGCGCAGATTGAAGGAAGGTGTATACCAGTGACCTATTTATTCGCTGCCTATACTGTAATTTGGGCAATTATCTTCGGTTATACATTGCTAATTGGGAAGAGACAAAGGGACCTTGAAAAAGATATTATCCATATAAAAAGTTTAGTAAGTTTTAAATAGTATTATAGTAATGGCCGGCAGAAAAACTCTGCCGGCCGGTTTTAATTCTTGACGTGCTGTTCCAGGAACAGGTCAACCAATAACCTGTCCAATTGAGTTCCCCGGCATTCCTTCAGGATTGCGACAGCCTTTTCCAGAGGCAGCCGTGAGCGGTAAGGGCGGTCGGAAGTGAGGGCGTCAAAGGTATCGGCAACGGCAATGATTCTGGCCGGCAGGGGGATAGCATCACCCTTTAACCCAAAGGGATAACCTTTACCGTCAATGCGTTCGTGATGGTAGAGAACTCCATCCAGGGCTTTGACCAGGCCAGGGTCGGAAATATCCTGAAAAATACCTTGGGCAATCAAGGGATGGGTTTCCATGATCCGGCGTTCCTCCGGGTTGAAGGGACCTTGTTTATTTAAAATGGACTCGGGGACCCCGATTTTGCCCACATCGTGAAGCAGAGCAGCGCGCTTCAGGGTTTTTAACTCCTCCTGGCTCAATCCCAGCTGGGTACCGATAAGTTGGGCATACCGGCTGACGCGGTCAACGTGACCGCCGGTGTATTTATCCGCTGCTTCAATAGTGCGGGCAAAGGCCTCGATGATGTCATCCCGCTCCTGCAGGGATTTGATGAGGACTTCCTTCTTCACTGCACCAAAGAGGCAGGAGCCCAGGGCATTAAGGGCCCGGGGATTAAGTTCGCGCAGGTTCAGGTCTTTGGTGTGGAAGATGTCAATAACTCCAAAGATCTCATTCTGGTAGCGCAGGGGAAGGCTCAGCCCGCTCCGGAAGTTAAAGTATTCCAGAAACTCAGGCCAACGGGGGTGAGTGAAAAGTGAGGGCTCGTGAACGAGGGGTTGACCTTGCTCTTTAATAAATTCGTTGAGTTCCTCCTCCATAGCCATAAAAGCTTCCTTCTGGGGATCGGCAGCCAGGGTAGCCAAAGGACAGTGATTCAAACCGTTCACAGCAAGGCTTTTTGGGAGCGCCAGGGATTTAGTAAAGTGGATACAGGCATAGGGAGTGTCGAAGAATTCGCTGATCCTTCCGGCGGTTACACTCAGCATGTCTTCCAGGGGAGTGTTAATGATTTCCTCGATGGTATCAATGACAAACTGGGAGATATCCTGGTTCAGACGGTCTACGGCAGGGCGGATAACGGTGGGTGCGGAATGAGCTTCGCTCTGGGTCATGGCTCTGCCTCCTTGATATCCTGCATGTTACTTCTACGTGGGAATATCTTTTCTCTGCGCTTAGATGCAGTGAAAAACACTACTCTTTTATTGTACCATATATTTTTGTAAAAACATATTCTACCGTAAAAAATTTCCTGACCCTGATAATTTTTGACTAAAACCCAGCCTGAATAGACCAAACAGCCTTAATGATTTTCCCGGCAAGGCTTGACGGTAAGGAGGTATTCCCTGTCAGGTGTCGAATCCTAAACTTATTCTGCCGATATTACCGGCCATACCAGGGAATAATTAATTTATCCAGCATACAGAGCCCGGAGAGGAGTTTTCCTGTGATTTACAACCCGGCAAACCCGCTGATCGTCCAGGGGGATAAAACCATCCTCCTGGAAGTACATAACCCCTTGTTTGAAGAGGCCAGGGCCATCCTGAGCCCCTTCGCGGAGTTGGAAAAGAGTCCGGAGCACATCCATACTTACCGGATTTCCCCCCTTTCCCTGTGGAATGCGGCAGCCAGCGGCCTGAATGCTGAGGCCATGCTGGACGGATTGGAAAGGTACAGCAAATTCGATATTCCGGACAATGTCCGCCGGGATATCCTTGACTATGTAGCCAGATACGGCTTGGTGAAACTGGTTAAAGAGGGAGAGGGGCTTTTGCTCACCTCCCGGGATGCCATGGTGATTCTGGAACTCTGGCGGCACAAAGAGGTGAATAAGCTCCTGGCCGGACAGGTGGATGCCCACACCCTGGAGCTAAAGCCCGGGCTGCGGGGAAAAATCAAACAAACCCTGGTTAAGATCGGCTTTCCTGTTGAGGATTTGGCCGGTTATGTAGACGGTACTCCTTTAGCTATCAATTTAGGCAGCCAAACCAAAAGCGGGTTGCCCTTTGGACTGCGCGCTTACCAACAGGGTGCGGTGGATGCGTTCCACGCAGGAGGTTCGCTGCAAGGAGGTTCAGGTGTTCTGGTGCTCCCCTGTGGAGCAGGCAAAACCGTCATTGGCCTGGGAGTTATGACCAAACTTTGCTGTGAAACCCTGATTCTTACTACCAATATTACTGCGGTCCGCCAGTGGATAAACGAGATTCTGGACAAGACCGGCCTGGACCCGGAGTTAGTCGGGGAGTATAGCGGGGAGGTCAAGCAAATCCGGCCGGTTACTGTATCAACCTATCAAATTTTGACTCACCGCCAGAGTAAAGAGGATGAATTTACCCACTTTCAAATCTTTGACAGCAAAAACTGGGGACTGATTATTTACGATGAGGTCCACCTGCTGCCTGCTCCGGTTTTCCGGGCTACCTCCGGCCTCCAGGCCAAGCGGCGCCTGGGGTTAACCGCAACCCTGGTCAGGGAGGACCAGCAGGAAGGAGAAGTATTCAGCTTAATCGGGCCCAAGAAATGTGATGTGCCGTGGAAGGTCCTGGAGAAACAGGGCTGGATAGCCACGGCGGAATGCCTGGAGGTCCGGGTACCCCTTGCTGAGGAATTCCGGATGGAATATGCTATGGCGGAAACCAGGGCTAAATTCAGGGTAGCTTCGGAAAACCCTGCCAAACTTGTAGTGGTGAGGGAATTGCTGAAACGCCACCGGGACGACCAGGTACTGATTATCGGCCAGTACATTGACCAGTTGGTTCAGATAGCTGAAGAGCTAAAAGCTCCCCTGATTACCGGCAAGGTAAACACCCAGGAGCGGGAACGGCTTTATGATGGCTTCAAGACCGGTGAAATCAAAGTCCTGGTGGTTTCTAAGGTAGCCAATTTTGCTATCGACCTGCCTGATGCCAGTGTAGCCATCCAGGTTTCCGGCACCTTCGGTTCCCGCCAGGAGGAAGCCCAGCGCCTGGGCAGAATTCTCAGGCCAAAGTCCGGTGATAACACTGCCCACTTTTATTCCCTAGTAACCAAAGACAGCCGTGACCAGGAATTCGCCATGAATCGCCAACTGTTTCTGACCGAACAGGGTTATAGATACCGGATTATCGATGCCCATGAACTGTGAAGGAGGGAAGCAGCATGAACCTGGCTGATTGCCTGACCAAAATGCCCAATGCCTTTTACTACTATATGGCGGAAAGCCTTGGAATCACCTTAAAATGTGCGTCGGATAAAGTAAGCAAGCATTTGCTGGAGAAGCTCACCGACGGGGATTTCCTCCGGGAAATGCTGAGCAGGTTAACCCCTGAAGAAACCGCAGCCCTGGATATTCTGGTCTTCCAAGGCGATGATAATGGGGTGGGTCAGGAATTGGCCCACCAGTTCTTAAACCAGCGCCGCAAAGACAAAAAAGTCCCGGCAAAACAAGTGGTGAACGGACTCATTGCCAAGGGCCTGGTTTATGCGGGAAGGTATGGTTACCGGGATATTTATTTTGTTCCTGCAGACTTAAGAAACATCCTGGCTGCCCTATTATCTGAAGGGTACAGGGACAAGCTGGAACTGCTGAGTCCCGGTACTCAGCCGGTGGATTTACGCCATGACCACCTGGCCATCTATCAGGACATCCTTACCTTTCTGGCCTATATTGAATTTCAGGAAGTGAGGGTAACCCAAAAAAGAGTTATCTTTAAGCGGACAGTGGAGAAGCTGCTCAGCAGGTTTGCAGTCCGGGAGGTGGAAAATCCGGCAGCGCCCTCTTTGGGTGACTACCCGGAACGCTTTGAGCTAATCTACAACTACTGCTCAATGCGCAAGCTGCTGGTTATTGATGATGAGGACAGGGTCAGGGTGACAGACCTGGGAAGAGCCTGGGTTAAGCTGGACCTGGCCGGCAAAGTCCGTGACGTATTTGACTTTTGGCTGGAATGGTACCTGGAAAGGGACAAGCTGGTACGAAGGGGATACTTTCTGGCCGGTGCCGCTCCGGCGGGTGCCTGGGCCCGGGTTGACTCCCTGATTCCCCTTATTCAGGAACTCCCGCAGCCCTGGCAGGGCAGCCTGGCCCGTAATTTTGGCAGTTGGTTATTAAATCACCTGATTCGCCTGGGTATTTGGGAGGCGGGAAGAGAGCCGGAGAGCAGGCAGGTGGTTGTGTGCTGGACTGACCTGGGACTGGGACTTAGAGGGGCACAGGCCAACAATAATAATTTAGGTCTCCCTGAACCGGAGCAGAGATTCTATGTACAGCCAAATTATGAGCTGCTGATACCCAAGTTTCTGGATTATCAACTCCGCTGGGAACTGGAACTAATGGCTGATTTAGTAAAGGTTGACCAGATTCTAACCTACAAGCTGTCCAAGGAATCGCTCCACCGGGCTTTAGAGCAGGGCCTTTCCTGGCAGGAGGCTTTACTGTTTTTAGAACAGTACTCAGCTAATCCCCTGCCGCAAAATGTGCGTTATTCCCTGGAAGAATGGGGCAGGCAGTATGGGCGCCTGGAGTTTATGGATGTCATGCTGCTGCGTTGTGCTGACGTGCAGTTGGCCGGGGAAATCAAGAGTTCCCGCAAACTCAAGGCTTATATTCTTGGTGAAGTAAGTCCCACTCACTTGGTGGTGCCCAGGGCGGACTTTCAGGAGATTTTGGGCCTCCTGACGAAGGAGGGTTACCTGCCCAGACGGGGAATTATTACCTATGAAGGGACCGCCCAGGGGAAAATCAAAGGGAGTACTGAAGGGGAACCCGGAAGGTCTACCGCAGGAACCAAGGCCACCAAGCTAAACATGCTTACGGGCCAGGGCGGAGAACAGGGCGAGCCGGATTACTTCCTGGAGGTAGCAAAACGGCGCAAGGAGACGGCCAGCCCGTACAAAACTTTTCCTGTGCTATCCCCGCCAAAATTGCCCGCCAGGAATACGACCGTTGCTCAGCTTCCCTTAAAGGGCAAAACTGTGGAAGCGCCCGCTCAGATCAAGTACTTTCAGGAGCCGGACCTGTTCTCCCGGAAAGTGAACAGTGATAGCCGGAGTGTCAGGGATATGGTTGAACTTATCGAGGAGGCCATTTACAACCAGTGGTCCCTGCGCATCAAATATTTTACCGAAGGAAGGGGAAAGAGCAAGCAGCGGGTAATCCAGCCCTTCGACCTGGAGCAGCGGGGCGCCAACTATTTCTGCCACGCCTATTGTACCTGGCGGGAAGAAGACCGGGTGTTTAAGGTAAGCAATATTGAGGATATTGAAGTGTTTGAGGATTAGGAGCGGGAATCAAGACTAGGAAGCAAAAATTTCGTAGGTAGATTAGGTAGATAGGGATGAGGAAACCGGAGCAAAGGGGAAGGGAAGTTGGAGAGTGCTTGAAGCTATCAAGGTTTTAGACTTATCCCGGGTTTTACCGGGGCATTACGCATCATTAATCCTGGGAGACATGGGAGCTCAGATCATTAAAATAGAGGATACCCAAAAAGTTGACTATTTACAGGGAACGTAGCCAAAAGCCCACGGTTTCAATCGTGGGATGAAGGCGACTCCCGTTTCGTTTCTTTTTGGGAAACTATTCAACGATACATTGCCGAACAAAAGACAAGGGGGTGAAAAAACTGAAACGCAAGAAGAAAAAATATGATGAGTCGGGCCAACTTATCAGAGAAGAACCGTATCAATTGCTCACAGCTAAGGCCAAGATTGTCAAGCTTAGCGACCAAGCTGCTTTGCTGTTAGGACTTGCCGGGTATGCCGCCACTAAAATGTGGAATGTGGCGAACCATGAACGCAGGGTTGTCTGGCAGGAAACCGGCAAAATCCCGGGCTTCCAGGACCAGTGCAAAACA
>JAJZTU010000342.1 GCA_021848765.1 Bacillota bacterium | reverse complement strand
ATGCATGAAGCCATTGAAGAGAATAAGGGCAAACCGCCTGTAGAAATGTTAGACTTACTGCAGCAGTTGAATGAGGATGCTGGGATTAAGCAGGGTCTGGGTGTGTTGATTGCTTTTATGAGAAAATTTATCGTCCAGTTTAGCCCTACCTGATGGTTAAAAAGAAAAAAACCGGGGATCGTATCCCTGGTTTTTTCTCGTTTAACAGCTATATATTCACTAACCGGCAAAAAGGTAGCAACCCTATAACCAAAAAAATGCTTTTCTAGCTGGGCAAGCCCTGATAAACTAGTGTATAAGAGAGATTATACTAGATTTACCAACGCTTGAGTTTGAGGAGGTATGGTAATGGGAAAATTATTGTGGGAGCCGTCGGAAGCAAGAAAAAAACAGGCCAACTTGACCCGTTTTATGGATTTTGTCAACAAAAAAAGCGGTCAAAAACTAACTGACTATAATGAACTATACAACTGGTCAATTGAAAACAGCCCGGCTTTCTGGGAAGCTATGTGGGAGTTTGGCGGAATTAAAGCCTCCCGTCCCTACGACCAGGTGGTGGATAGCTTCGAGGACCTGCTGGGCTCTAAGTGGTTTGTGGGAGCCAGGCTGAACTTCGCTGAAAACCTGCTGCGCTTTCAGGACGACCGTACAGCCCTGATTTTTAAAGGCGAGGCCATGGCAGAGCCGGTAAGCATAACCTACCGCCAACTTCATGACCAAGTTGCCCGGTTAGCCAAATCCCTGCGGGAGCTAGGTGTCACTGCGGGCGACAGGGTGGCCGGCTTCATGCCCAACATGATTGAGACCGTGGTAGCCATGCTGGCCACTACCAGCATCGGGGCCATCTGGTCTTCCTGTTCACCGGATTTCGGCATCAAAGGAGTATTTGACCGTTTCGGACAAATACAGCCTAAAGTACTTTTTACAGCCAACGGTTATTCCTATAATGGCAAAACCCATGATTCACTGGAGCGGGTAGCAGCTATCTTAAAAGAAATCCCCAGCATCGAACGGGTGGTGGTCGTCCCCTATACAGAGAAGCAGGCAGACATCAGCAATGTCCCCAAAGCGGTACATTATCAAGATTTTCTCTCACCGGAAGCAGGTTTGCAAATTGAATTTACCCAGCTTCCTTTTGACCACCCGGTATATATAATGTACTCTTCCGGCACTACCGGTATACCCAAGTGTATTGTACACGGAGCCGGGGGAACTTTAATCCAGCACTTAAAGGAACTGATTCTGCACACTGACTTAACACAGCAAGATACTATCTTTTATTATACTACCTGCGGCTGGATGATGTGGAACTGGCTGGTTAGTTCCCTGGCTGTGGGGGCCACAGTACTGCTCTTTGACGGTTCGCCCTTTTATCCCGATGCGGGGGCAGTCTGGAAGTTAGCCCAGGAAGTTGGCGTTACTGTCTTTGGGACCAGTGCTAAGTACCTGGAATCTGTGGAAAAGGCCGGAGTAAAGCCAGGGGTAAGCTATGACTTAAGTAAAATCAAGGCTATTTTATCCACCGGTTCCCCTCTTTCAGTGGAAAGCTTTGAATTTGTTTACCGGGATATTAAACAGGACGTCTGCCTTTCCTCCATCTCCGGCGGCACAGACATTATTTCCTGCTTTGCCTTGGGTAATCCCACCAGGCCGGTATATGCCGGAGAACTGCAGTGCCGCGGCCTGGGCATGAAGGTACAAAGCTTTGACCGGAACCAGAAACCCCTAATCAACCAGAAAGGCGAGTTGGTGTGCACTGCCGCCTTCCCTTCCATGCCCATTTACTTCTGGAATGACCCGGAAAACAAGAAATATCGCAGCGCCTACTTTGACGTTTATCCAAATGTGTGGCGGCACGGTGACTACATTGAAATTACCGGTTATGGCGGCGTAATTATCTATGGCCGTTCCGATGCCACCCTAAATCCGGGCGGGGTGAGAATCGGTACAGCGGAAATATACCGCCAGGTGGAAACCCTTCCCGAGATCCTGGACAGCATTGTCGTAGGGCAGGACTGGGAAAATGATGTGCGCGTGATTTTGTTTGTGAAGACCGCCGAGGGTGTAGTGCTTACCGATGAGTTAATCAAGAAGATTAAATCTACCATCCGGGAAAATACCACCCCGCGCCACGTGCCGGCCAAGGTCATTGCCGTAAGAGATATTCCCTACACCTTAAACGGTAAGAAAGTGGAAATGGCAGTGCGAAATATCATCCACAACCAGCCGGTGCTCAACCAGGACGCCATGGCCAATCCCGGGGCCTTGGAATTGTTTAAAGATCTCCCCGAGCTAAAAGCTTAAAATAACGGGTATTCGCCAAGTACGGTGTGGATTGCACCGGCCGGGTGAAGCTGTGAACGGAAGAACAGGACCTGCTCAACAGGCCAGCCGGTGCGCTTCACCTGCAGTTGCTGAATGAGTTCAGGTAACCGCCCGGTGTCTTGGGGTTTGCAGGGCTTCCGGCCCAATTTGAATTGCGGTAAACAGCCGCATGAATATCACCTCATCTCAATTGTACCTATTAGGACATCCGCTAATCAAAAAACATTCTTTTGGCCTGTTCCGCAAACACAGCGATGTTACCTTCCCCTTCGTTTGCTTTATACCACTTGCGGATTGTCTCCAATATCCAAGAGGGTACGCTTAACCCTGGTTTGTAAAGGTCCAGGTAGTGTTCGTAATAGGCCTGTTTGAGGCTCTCCCACCGCTTACATTCCCCTTTTTTGCGGTAATCCGATACATCGACAAGATACCCGCGTCCTTCATGAACCAGGATGTTTTTGATATGGATATCTGAGGGGTTTAATCCTCTGTTGCGGGCATAGGCAATCGCAGCCTCAACGTCCAGGATCACCTGTTCCGGAATGTAGATGCCTTGAACCAGGCAATCGTAAATATTGCGTCCCGGTCGGTATTCGATAATCAGGAAATGGTCTCCTCTACCGTAAAAGTGCGGAAAAAACGGCGAATCTCCCAATTGTTCATAGATTTCCGCTTCTTCGGAGGACACCCAGGCGTGTGTATTGGCATACACTTTGATTGAGAGGTTGGGCCGGTCTTTTGGCTGAAAAACGGCTGCTGAGTTACCGACCCCCACACACCTCCAATTATCCGGATGTGCGCGTACATTTACAGGGTCTCTAGGGTTTACCGATTCTACCAATACCTGTTTGACCTGTTGTTTCAACTCTTTAAACAAGCATCCTCTCTCCTCTTACCTCTAACGCTTTATAATTAAAATCCCTATCAATATCACAATGACCC
>JAJZTU010000341.1 GCA_021848765.1 Bacillota bacterium | reverse complement strand
AGGAAACCCTGCGCAGCCTTAAGGAAACTTCGGCACAACTGCTGGAAACCACCTGGGAGAAAACAGTTGACCTTAGCAAAAACATTTCCAGGAAACTGGAGAAAGATACCCAGCCGGCCTCGGGGCAATTTGTAAGCACCGGGGAGCAAGCTGAAGTAGTACAGTCTCCCCCCACGGACCCGGAAATCTCCCCGGACACCCGTTCCGTCACAGAGGAGTACCCGGCTAACGGCAGTACGGAAATAACTTCCTGCCATGATCAGGATTTAATAATCGAAACCGGTGAAGTAGAAATCATAACTGAGCCTGACCAGGTAACCGCAAGTGCCGAAAATCCCGAAAGTGACACCCGGAATAATGCCTGATACCCAGCCCCCCCAAAAAGCCCTTATAAACAACACGGCTAACCAACCGGCAGCCGTGTTTTTTACGTTTATTAAATCAAATTAGTCAAAGAGCTTGCTAACAGAAAGATCTTCATGAACCCTGACAATCGCTTCTCCTAACAGGGGGGCAACAGACAGTACCTTAACCTTGGAGATACGCTTTTCGGGGGGCAGGGGTATGGTATTTGTTACTACCAGCTCGGAGATTACCGAGTTTTCCAGGCGCTCTAAAGCAGGTCCGGAAAGCACAGGATGGGTGCAGCAGGTGAAAACCTCCTTAGCTCCCCGTTCCATGAGAGCCGCGGCCCCCTGGGTTATGGTCCCCCCTGTGTCGATAATATCGTCAATCATGATTACACTTTTGTCCCGGACATCGCCGATTATGTTCATGATCTCCGCAACATTGGGCTCCGGTCTACGCTTGTCAATAATAGCAATAGTGGCTCCGATGCGGTCGGCTAAAGCCCTGGCCCTGGTCACTCCCCCCAGGTCAGGAGATACTACAATAGTTTCTTTAAGATTTTTGTTTTGGAAGTACTCCGCCAGAATGGGTACCCCGGGCAAGTGGTCCACCGGGATATCGAAGAAGCCTTGAATTTGTCCCGCATGGAGGTCCATGGTCATAACCCGCCTGGCGCCGCCTACCGTAATCAGGTTGGCAATAAGCTTGGCAGTGATGGGATCCCTGCCTCTGGCTTTACGATCCTGGCGGGCGTACCCGTAATAGGGGACCACCGCTGTAATTCGCCTGGCAGAAGCCCTCCGCAGGGCATCAATCATAATCAGCAATTCCATCAGGTGCTGATCAGCAGGCGGGCAGGTAGGCTGCACGACAAAGACATCAGCTCCACGGACACTTTCATTAATTTTACACTGGATTTCACCGTCACTAAACCGGGAAACTTGCGCTTCACCCAGGGATACTCCCAGATACTCCGCGATTTCCTCCGCCAAAGCCGGATTGGCATTGCCAGAAAAGATTTTCAGTCTTCTACCGCTCAAACCCATTGTCTTAACCTCCCATGTCATCTTCTCTACTCTTGCTTTTCTTGCCTATTTTTGGCCCAGCGGAGTATATTGCGCTGTCTACCCCTGGCCACCCCCAAGGCCGCTTCAGGAACATCACTGGTAATGGTGGAACCGGCGGCAATCACCGCACCCTCTCCCACTTGCACCGGGGCTACCAGGTTTGTATTGCTGCCAATAAAGGCAGCGTCCTTAATTACCGTAGGGTATTTATGCAGACCATCATAATTGCAGGTGATGGTTCCAGCTCCAATATTAACTCCGGTTCCCACGGTTGCGTCTCCCACATAACTTAAATGGGGAACCTTGCTTCCTGCTCCGATGTGGGATTTTTTTATTTCCACAAAGTCGCCTACCTTGACCTTGGAGTCCAGAACCGTACCCGGCCGGAGGTAGGCATACGGTCCTATCGTACATTCCTTCCCAATAACACTCTCCAGTACTACCGAAAACTGAATGTCCACTCCCTCTGCTATAGAACTGTCTACAATCCGGGTATTCGGACCTATGGTGCACCCGGACCCGATAGCAGTTTTACCTTGCAGGTGGGTATTGGGTTGAACTATGGTATCCTCACCTACTATAACACCGGGTTCGATGTAGGTAGTTGCCGGGTCTGTCAGGGTGACCCCTGCGAGCATATACCGGAGATTAGTCCTCGCTTGGATTTTTCGGGCCGCAACAGCAAGCTGAGCCCGGTCGTTGATCCCCATGGTCTCCTCAGCATCGCCTACAACAAAACCTTCTACATTTTTTCCTGCTTGATTAAGAATTTCCAGGACATCAGTAAGATAATATTCTCCCTGGGCATTATTAGGTGTAAGCCCACGCAGTGCGGCCAGCAACTGGCCGGCTGCGAAGCAATATGTACCGGTGTTTACTTCCTTGATGGCTTTTTCCTGTTCAGTGGCATCTTTATGCTCTACAATTTTGGATACCCTGTTTGCTTGGTCACGAACTATGCGTCCATAACCGGTAGGATTCTCCATGAGCGCAGTAAGTACTGTTGCTGATGCTTTTTGCTTCCGGTGGCGCCCCAAAAGAGCGGCCAGGGTGTTACCCTGTAAAAGAGGAGTATCTCCGCACACAACCAATACATCACCTGCAAAATCCCTGAGCAGGGCTTCCGCTTGAAGCACAGCATGCCCTGTGCCCAGTTGTTCTGCCTGAATTACATAGTGTGCCTGATCACCAATTGTCTCTTTTACCTGCTGAGCTCCATGTCCAATAACCAGGATAGGTTTGTCCACACCTATTTCACAGCAGGAATCCAGCACATATTGCACCATGGGTTTGCCCAATATCTTATGCAGAACCTTGGGTAGTGCGGACTTCATTCGTGTTCCCTTTCCTGCGGCCAAGACCACAGCTTGAACCTGAGACAACCCTCATTCCTCCTCTTTTGCCCTGGAATTGCTCCTTGAACCGTATAAGTGCAATTGTTATTAGTATATTACCAGGGACGCAGTTTAACACAGTATTATTCAACACATATCGTCATTTTCCTGCACCCCAAAAAAGAAATTAGCCAAAACAAAAAGGAGCACGGCTGCTCCTTTGATGCATGACTATTAACTTCGATGGCTATAGCAGCCTCTCTCTCTTGCCGATGGATTGCTTACCAGGCACTAAGCGATAACAGCCTCCTGATATGCCTGGAGAACCGCTGTCTGGATGATTTCCCGGGCCCCGGGGGTAATTGGGTGGGCAATATCCCTGTATTCACCATCGGGAGTCTTACGACTGGGCATAGCCACAAACAACCCGTTTTGTCCTTCGACAACCTTGACATCATGAATGACAAAGGCATCATCCAAGGTAACTGATACAATGGCTTTCATCTTTCGCTCAGAAGAGCG
>JAJZTU010000035.1 GCA_021848765.1 Bacillota bacterium | reverse complement strand
CACAGTTCCTCCGGTAAAGGCAATCTCAGACTTGGCCAGAGAATTTGCATCCATAGCTTCTGAGAAAGTTACCGTCAGGTTAGTGTCTACGGCTATACTAGTAGCACCGTTCGCAGGTGTCGTAGCTGACACTGTCGGCTTTGTGGTATCTGGAGCTCCACTCCCGCTTCCTCCACTAGATGCTGCTGCAGTTGTAAAGGTCCACTGCTTATTGGTACCCAAGGTGTTACCGGAGTACACATCATCGTAAACAGAGGACAATACAGTTACCCTGTAGGTTGTACTGTAATCCAAGTCAGCCGCCGGGTCAATCCTGACCTTCTTGCTATTGTCAAGATAAACTCCTGCACTGACCGATTCGTATGTGGTAACCAGCTTCTCAAGTATAAAGTAGGTAGAATTAACTATTGTGCTACTAATATCACGGTTAAAGTCAACATAGATATTGTCACTTACCGAAACATTAGTAGCCCCGTCAGTAGTGCTGGTGGCAGCTAAGGCAGGAACCCAGGGACGGGTAATTTCATTACTCCCATACTTGATACGGACAATATCACCGTTAACATTAGTAGCATCTACAGGAATTCTGTATACGCCATCAACAAGGGTGACATTATTGCCAGTGGTATTAAAGCCAATTTTACCCCAGAAATTTCCTGTGTCGCCGGGGTCTTCGTCAAGAGCAATGGTCATTCCATCGGCATACACATTAGAGTACACAGTGGCATACACGATTTCATTTACGGCATTATTTGCGTATACACTATCAGTGATGTAAACGTTAGCGTAAACAGAGTTTCCTACATAGTAAGCTTTGTCAGTATCCATAGTAACTGCTGCAAAGGCTGCCCCCGCTGGGAACAGGGTTACCAGCATAGCAAAAAGGAATAAGTAAGCCATACGTTTCTTATTACTCCGCTTGATCAATATTTCTCCTCCTTCCGTTGTTTAAAATAAAGCTAATATGTAAAACCGTAGTACTGCTCCTTTAATCCCCCCTCCCAAGCATCCGTTTTCTCGCCGAGAATAACTCTCATCCCCAGCGAAATCAGCGAAATTTCCACCATTTCTAACTAGGGATAGCAATGGATAAAGTTTTATATTCGTCAAAACTTTTCCGATTCCTCCTTAATTTGGTTAATTTTTTGTAAATTTACCCCATTAATTTGAGGAATTTGTCCTGATTCGTAAGCTTGATTGTCGATTCTTAGGGACTAAAGTCCGTTAGTGTTTTGAGATGACTAACAAATTCGCTAATTGTAGCGAAAATTATTTTAATTGTGCTTGATTGGAACTGGGAGTTTTCCGGCACAAATAAAACCCCGCCTCCCAAAACGAGAGACGGGGCACACTGATTGTGGTTGCCAATCCAGTTTAGCGGGCATTCCAGTCCTTATCACCTATATTTGTTCAAACAGGCGCTTGATCATTACGGCGGCTTCTGCCCGGGTAGCCTTTTGAGCAGGCACAAAGGAATCGGCAGTTCGGCCCTTAAGCAGGCCAACCTTAACAGCAACTGCCACACTGTCCTTAGCCCAGCCGGCAATCTTTCCGGTATCCCGGAAGCCCTGCAGGGCAGCTGCTATTTCCTCGTTGCTCAACTGTTGGGAGCTGCCCGCAGCTTTCAAGGCTCTGGCCAGCATGGTAGCCATTTCTTCCCGGGTTACCCTGGCATTGGGCGCAAAGGTACCGGCAGAATAGCCTTTGATTATTCCGGCTTGCACTGCTGCACCTACTGCACCGGAGAACCAGTCATTGGCGCGGACATCCTTAAAGGTAACAGTTCCGGGAGCAGTAGTTTCCAGTCCTAGGGTTCTGACTACCAAAGCTGTGAATTCCGCCCGGGTGATATCCTTGTCAGGGGCAAAACTCTTTTCCGTGCTGCCCTTAATCAAGTGCTTGGCTGCAGCAAATTCAATATCCGCTTTGGCCCAGTGCTTATCCAAATCAGCAAAAGTTTTTTCATAGACCATCAGGGTATATTTGCTGAAGTGGGAAGTCTTTGCCTGAACCACTTTGCTTACCGGATCGGCCTTACCACCTATGAACTCCCACTGGCCTTTGGTTTCATTGAGGTAGTAAATACCCAACTTCTTGGGGTCTTTACCGGCAAGGTCAGCGTCATTGTAGGCCAGTTTGATGGCCAAGGGCTTGGCAAATGTGCCGATCTTAGTATCGGTCCCATTCTGGCTGGCAAAGGCAGTAAACTCATACACTTTACCAATCTGGGACAACCCGGATACAGACACTTTCACTGCACTGTTTACGGCAGCCTGGGCCACTTCCTGCACCACAAACTTGGCTGTGGCTCCATTGGGTAGCTGCAATGCCCCCTGGGGAACTTCGATTTCTACAGCATTACCTGCTGCCTTTACTGTACCGCCCTGGGCCGGGTTGACGGTAACAGTTTCCCCGCCGGCCGGCAGCGAAACCATCCCGGAGTCGCTGCTACCAGACCCGGAATTTGTTGCTTGGGTCGTAGCTGAGGCCGCAGCCGAGAATGCTGATTCTCCGGAGCTGTTTACAGCTTTCACTTTATAATAGTAGGTAGTAGCCGCAGTCAGGCCGGTATTCTGATAAGAGTTGGTTGTGCCAGTGCCCACCTCTGTGTAGGTTCCGTTAGCTGAACCGGAACGGAATACCTTGTAACCGGTGGCGCTGCCCACTGCTGTCCAGCTCAGATTAATCTCACCGGTTCCGGCAGCGGTGGCAGTGAGGCCGGAAGGAGCGTCAGGCATGGGGACCAATGGCGCAAAAGTGGTCAAGTGAGTTACCGAACCCCGTAGTTTATAATATACGGCGCCACCTACTGTCCGGTCCTCAACCAGGGTGCTGGGGATATATACCCAGTTACTGGCGGTATCATCCCAGTAACCCAGCTTCAATTGCCCTAAAGTAACTCCCGGGGGCAGGTCAGAGGCCTTGCCTACCTCCAATTCCACAGTGATAGCTCCGCTTAAGTTGGTTACCTTACCATTGTCCACCTTAATCTCTGTACCTTTTCCTCCCAGGGGAGTAGCGGTCTTGGATTCCGGTACGTTGGTAGTTTCTTCTACCCGTACCTGGGTGGCGGTATTGTTATTGGTCCCGTCACTGATGGCGCCGGCAGGTAAAGTTATGGATACTTTCAATTTATCGTCCTTAATGCTGCCGCCTTTGGATGGAATGATGGTCTGGATAGCGCTCTTTACCTCATACCCGGCAATTTTATTCAAGTTAACCTGGCCGAGGTCAACTTGCGCACCGGCGTTTACTACCACATCGGGGGATGTCTTCTTGATATACCCGTTAGCGGCGAACTTAACATCCCACTCACCCGGAGTAACCTTCAGGGTGTAGGAGCCATCCGCATTGGTGATGGTATCAAACCAGCCGCCGTCCTCCGAAACAGCCCATACCCGGGCCCCGGAGAGAGGCTGGTTGTCACCGTACACCTTACCGGTAACTGTTTCCTGGCCCAACTGGATTAGCGTGAAGTCATAATCCAGGTTATTGCTAATGGTTACGGTCTCGGGGGCTTCACCCTGGAAGTCAGGCTTGTCCACCGCTACAGCATAAGTTCCGGGCTTGACTTTGATGCTGTAGTTACCGCTGGCATCAGTCATGTCGCCGACATTGACTCCTGCTTCCGGATCAGCAGCCCATACCCAGGCATCCTTCACAGGATTGCCGCCGGAAGTAACGGTACCGCTCAGGATAACCGGCTGGGGAATGTTGACGGTAACAGTAGTAGTCGTACCGGCAGAAACCAGGACTTGGTTAACCGGTTGACCGGAGTCGTCTACTGCCAGGTCACCGAGGTCGCCTATACCGGGGACATAAATGTTCAGGTCATAGGTCCCTGCAGGTAAGTCCAGCTCACCAAAACTATTACCCTTAATCTGCAGGAAGTTGCCCCGCTGAGCAGCTTTATCCCAGGCATCTATGAAACCTTCTTCGACAGCAAAGGCTTGATTATTAGCCCGGAACTGTACCCGCAGGGTACCCTTCTGGATGCCTTTGAAGCCATCCACGGTTTTTGTCGGCACGTCAACCGTTACCTCAACCGGGGTCAGGTCACCTAACCCGGGAACAAATGCATGGATTCGATAATTCCCATAGGGGACCTTGAGGCTGAAACTGCCGTCGCTTCCGGTGACAGCGCCGTTACCGCCGGAGGTACCGTTGATGCCCTCTGCCCAGATCATGGCCCCGGATACTCCGTTGGTGCCATCAGCATTCCAGGCTACTGTTCCGGATAAGTTGCTAAAGTTAGCGGATGGGGAGAAGTTTTTATTGGTAGCATTAGGATTGTTTTGATCCAATACCACTGTCTTCGCACCCAAAGGACCAAATCCGGGAGCATAAGCCTCCACTATCCAGGTCCCTGAAGTGACGTAAAGGGTGTACTTCCCTTGGTCATCCGTTTCGCCATAGGCGCTGCCAAAGCCGTTTTCCATACGGGCCCATACCGGGGCACCGGCAATGGCATTGCCGTTCTCGTCAGTGACCTGGCCGGAAATGCTGCTGTCCGGTTTGAACAATTTGAAATCAACACCACTGACACCGGGCTGGTCTTCTTCCACTACTACACTGATATCAGGCAGCGGGGGCAGGCCAGGCATAAAGGCGCCTACGGTATAGGTCCCGGCAGGTACCTTCAAGATATAACTGCCATCCGAAGCGGTTTTACCCCAGGCCGGATAGCCGAAACCATTGGGACTATAGGCGAAAACTTCGGCAAAGGCTATGCCCTGCCCGTTTTCATCCAGGACCTTTCCGGAGATGGTTTTGTTAGCTGTGATAATGTTCAAATCCACCTGAGCCGTATCACTGGGGCCCTCGATTTCCACCTGTTGGGGAGGGGATGGAATCCAGTCAGAGGCCATGAAAGTACTGGCTGTCTGGTCCATGTTGAAGGCCGGGCGCACACCCACCCACCAGTTACCTGTACCGGCCTTGAAGGTGAAATTAGCGCTGCCATTAGCATCAAGGACGACTTCTTTTTCCAGGTAGCCCTGGTGGCCAAGTTCGGGACTGCCGGCCCATACCACCACGGTCTGATTAGCCGGTCCGCCGGTAATTGTCCCGGTGATTGTTCCCAGGTCAGGAGCATTAGCGGCATTAACCAGTTTGAAAGTAACCACTTCCGGGTTAGGGGAATTAGCGTCGATTTCTATGAATTGCTGGACTTCGCTGGCCAGGTAATCATGATTATTAATGGTGATTACCGGGTCAATCCAAACATTGTAGAAACCTTCAGAAAGCTGAATAAAGTTTGCTACCCCGCCTGTAGTGACGGCCTTCTGGAAGCCGGCCATGAAGGAGTCTATTCGCACCGGAACCCCGTCAAGTTCGGCAATCGGCGTGATACCATCCTGGCCAACTAATTTGACTTCAATTTGCCTGGTACCGGCTTCGTTGATAAAGAAGGCATGAGACTCCAGGTTTAAGGCCTTTACAGCACCTCCGTCTGTCTTGGTAGTCACCGTTATCTTATATCCGGCGCTGCCTGGCTTTTGGGGAATATCAGAATTCTTGATTCCTTTAATGGGGAAGCTGATGAAGTCAGGTTCACCGGTGGCTCCTGTCCCCCCTAAGGTCACAATGACCTTGCGGCCGGCAATGTCTTTATTGATAGCCGTAACAGTAATTCCACCGGAACCGCTTACCTTCGCATAAGGGTTCCAACCGTATTTAGCATCCACAGGGATCATTGCCGCATTGGATACATCAAAACCTTCCGGGAAGGTAATTTCAATAGTACTGCCTGGACCTAGGCTGTAGTGTTTGTCCCCTTCAGGCCCAAAGATTGGCACACCGATGTGATATTCAGACTCCGCTCCGGCCATGGGCTTACTGGGCCAGGCTTCCGCCTTGGGTTTTTCCATAAAGCCCGCCCCACCGCCGGTACCGGGATAACCTCCGGTTCCCGGTCCAGGCATGAATTCCTGCACTATCCCGGTAAAAGTGTTGGCATTGGGATCGACTAAATTACCGCTGCGGTCTTTAAGGTTATACGCGGTAATCCTGAAGTTATCACCCGGTTTCAAGAACAGCCCCACAATGCGTACGGAGTTATGTTCCGGTTCATAGAAGATTTGCTTACCTGTTAAATCCACGGGAGTCCAACTGGGGTTAAGCGCACCGGAAGTCTCCAGGATATAGTTTTGGGGATTCAGGGGACTATATACCGCCGTGCTGACCCGGTTGGCCGCATCAAAGAGCAGGTCCTCACTGAATACCGCTGAAACTTCAAATGGAATAGCTTTGGCATCCAGCAGTGCAGGCCCCTTGGTGTCGTTGATGGGACCACCGGTGGTAAAGGGGATGGTGTCACCAACGGAAGTAGTGTTACCTACCATGTCACTGATACCTGCAGCTATAACCAGGGTATAGCCGGTATTAGGTTTTAAGAAAGTATCCGGAGTAATAACCACTGCTTTGCGTTCATGATCATAGGAGAAGTCCCCATATACTTTATTCACTACCGCCCCTTGGGAATCTACCTCATTGAGGGTAATGCGGGGGACATTATTTTCAAATACACTATCCTTAGTAATATCTTCTGAGAATACCACCGTCACACTGGTATCCACCGGAACATTACTTGCCGGAGGTGTGGACTTGGCAGGCTGGGTAGCCAAAATCTTGGGTGCTTCATTGTCTGGGCCTGCTCCTGTCGAGAAGTTGACCACGTGGTCAAAGCCCTGCCAGACGTTAGTGGAATCTTTCCAGCCATTAAGGGGAAGATTGTTTTGATCGAGTATCCCCGGCTTAAGCACCAGTTCATATTCACTAAATGCGTCCAGTTCGGGCTGGTTAGCGGCAAAATATACTTCAGCAGCTACAGCCAGGTTTGGTGCAGCCTGGTCAACAATGGGGTCCACTTTTACTCCATCTACAGGAGTGAAAGTAGGCCCGGACATTGTAGAAGCAGTAAAGCTTACTTTCCGCATTTGCACATTATTTTGGAGGGAATCTGCCATGACGGGCTTGTCAAATTCTACATACCAGGATTTGATGTTGGTAGGGACGACCGAACCGGGACCCGGCGCCACAAAGACCACATGGGGTGGTTGCATACCTTCGGGCGGGGGTTCCGTGATCGCCGCTGCCGGTCCCAAGGGCATAATTACATTCAATAACATGGCCAGCAGGGCCAACAGGGTAATTTTCTGTTTATGCTTTTTCATTTTTTCTCTCCCTTCGTAACCCGTTAACTGCACTACCTTGCTCTAACTCAAATTAGTAAGCTCCACCTCCAATTCACCATAAACACACAATTTTTTCATTTTTCCGCAAAAATATCGCAATAAAATACATCCCTTTTTCGACAATTGACAACCAAATCCTACCTTGGTATAAATATTCATATTCTTCTACAATTTTCTAGGCGATTATTTGCATCAAAAAACCCCCTTGCAATAGCAAGAGAGTCAAAAAACTTTTAGCTTAGCCCTGACCGGTCAGTTGCACCAGTATCCGGCTCCATTCCCCAACAGGTACCTCCCGGTATCGTTTCCCCCCCTCAACATATTCCCGGCCGGGTAGGGCAGTCTTGCGCAATCCACCAACATTCGTTCCCTGAAATTCCCGGAACAAGCGCCAAATGTCCTTGCCGCTAAGGTCGGTTTGCACATCCCGGACCATAACCCAGACCAGTTGTGGAACTTTAATCCAGAATTCAGGCCGAATAAGCTTGCAGGCTATTGCCCTTACCACGTCCTGGTCATCAAACCGCCGGGCCGTACTGGTCTCGTGAAAGGCCTGCGCCATATCCAAAGTATCTCCATTGACCTCAAAATTTCCCAGAATGTCACTCATCTTTTTCAGGGCTTGCTGTTCCACCTCTACCTGATGTTGGATGGGCGTACCTAAATAGCGCTCCAACCTGGTCACCAGCCCCTTTTTTCCTTCCTTTTGAAAGATTTCCTCAATGGTAAGCCTGGCCGGCTCTCCGGGAAAGTAGGAGGAGAGCGGAATAGTGGCAATGCCGGCTTTTTTGGAATCATGATTGATAGCCATCACTGTGATTACCTTGAGCCTGTCCCTTTCTGTCCACAGGTACATAATATTGGTACTGTTAAGATCACTGTTGAGCGCTTCTGAATCCGCTTTCCCGGTTTCTTTCGCTATTACCACGGATACAAGCTTCCCCGGTAAAATTGCCTCCGGTAAAGCAACCAGGATAATTATCAGGCCCAGCAGCCCCAGTATCTTCACTATACGGCAACCTATGAATTGAGCAAGATTCCGGAAGCAGCTCCGATAAGCTAACCGTTGCACCGCTTGACCATCCTTTCCCAATACCATCAACTTTTGTAGTATTCCCGGAAACTCTTTGGCTAATCAATGCTTTGAAGGAAGATAAAGAAAGTATCCCTTTTAAAGAAAGTTGCTTCAGTTTCTTTAAATAATCGTATTTTCTGGATTCTACGACTTTCTTCAAGTTTCTTTATCCGTTTATCTTTCTTCAATTTTGGTATATACTTTAAACGGGAAATGATTTCGTAAGGGGGGCTACCCATGGATCGGTCCGAACTTAAAATGTTGGAGGATCATTTGGTTGATTTTAAACTTCAACCGGACAACCCTGCTAACATCGCCAAAACTCTTATAGCCTTTGCCAACGGTAAAGGCGGCCGCCTGATTATTGGGGCAAATGATCAAACCAGGGAACCTGTTGGTATCGATGAAGACCAATTGTACGAAATGGAAGAATGGATAAGCAATGTTGCCTTCTCGCACTGCCAACCAATTATCCGGCCCTATATTTCCATTGAACACTGCGAAAAGAAAGCCCTGCTTGTAGTGACTATCTACCCTGGGCCCTCTAAACCCTATCATCTTAAAGGACTTCCCCCTGCTCAAGGCACTTATATCCGGGTAGGTTCCTCCAACCGTTTGGCAGACACCCCTACTATCCGGGAACTGGAACGCCAGGCCCTGAATATCAGCTTTGACGAGGAAATCTATCGCCAGGCGGGGGCAGAAGTCCTCGAATCCCAAATTGTTCAAAAGTATTTAGAGATTCGGGAACAGAAACGCCACATTCCGCCGGAAAAGGTGGATCTCAATCTCCTGTCTAAATTAAAAGCAATAGCAAAGGAAGCCGCTAGCTACTATCCAACATATGGAGGTTTGCTGCTCTATAGCTCCGACCCTACCGAGTATCTTCCAAAGTCCCAGATTCGCTGCGCCCGTTTTAAAGGGACTCGACCGGACGAATTCATTGATAAACTTGACCTCAAAGGCCCGGTTCTGGATATTGTTAATGAGGCTATTAAGTTTGTCAAGCGGAATATCCGCCTCGGCGCCAAAGTAAACGGAGTTTATTTGGAGGAGCAGTACGAGTATCCCATCGAGGCTATCCGTGAAGCCGTAATTAATGCAGTTGTCCATAGAGACTACAGCATTGATGCCGATATTCGCCTGGCAATTTACGACGACTGTATTGAACTTACCAGCCCCGGTCTCCTGCCAACTAACATATCTATAGAAAATTTGGGTACCGGGGCATCGGTGGTCCGGAACCGGGTACTGGCCCGTAACTTGAAGGAAATGGCCCTTTTCGAGGAGTGGGGCCGGGGGACCAGGATTATCAAAGACCGCATGCACGATTGGGGACTTAATGTGGACTTTGCCGAAGTCAACCGGGACTTCCGGGTTACTTTTTGGGGTAGGGGACTTGCCTCTGACACGAAGCTTAGTTCCCGCCAGTTAGATTTGATAAAAAAATTGGCTCCCGATGACATGTTGACCTCAAAGGATTATATGGACAAATACGGGGTCTCCCATGTAACCGCAAATAAGGATTTAAAAGAGCTGGTTTGTCTGGGATTTTTAATTCAGCAAGGCCAAGGTAAGGCTACATCTTATCGCAAGGCATAACTAAGCAAAATGTTCATATATGATTCCTCCAAGTCATTTTTTGCACAAAAAAAGAACCCCCAAAAAAGAGAGTTCCTGCTTTGTATGGCTATTCGCGTTGTTAGTTTGCCAGTTTATTGGTTATGACGAATTTTTTTAAGTCTTCATCGGTCAAGCTTTCATAAGGAATGTTGTTTTTTTTGCAATACTGCCGAAGCGCCAGCATGTCGATATTCATTTTTGAAGGAGTGGTAAAAGTGCCATCCGGTGTAGCCTTATCCATTTCCACATATTCATTTTTCATCCTGTTCACCTCCATAATATGCTTCAACCAGCCTCAAAAGCTCCTCGCCTTCCAGAATCATCCGTTGAGAGGTTCCAAGCTGCTTTGCTCCAAGCTTTTTCTTATAATACCCTATCAAATCGGTCTTTGCATCAAAATATATAAATCCATAGCCTTTTTCAATGCTCATTTTACCTGCAAAGGCGAACAGGTGGCCACCAACGCCCTCGTATTTGCCATAAGAACCATAGTTGTGCGGTGCGGTTTCAACCACATCAATATGAATGGCCATGTTACTTTGTTCATCCTTTAATGCAATCAAGCCCTGTAAGTCATCATCCTTTTCCAGCATCAATGCATATACTTCATATCCCTGGGTTACAGGTAATATCCAGTCAAACTTCCAGTTCCTCATCTCGCTCTTTTTGGGCGCGTATATTTTTTTATTGCCGTCTTTAATACTGTTCCCGTTTCTCTATGAATTAAACAGGGCGTAAACCCGTCTACCGGAATACTGACTTCCATTATGTCATCACCAAGCTTTCCTATATATTTAGTATACTACTTTTACCACCCATATACAACAAATTGGCTGAAACTTGCCGCAGGATTAAAGGGAATTAATGGTGGCTACCCCATACCAGAATACTCTTCAAACAATGACCAGGAGCCCATTAGTGATGAACCGATTAAAGAATGGCTTAATTCGACAGGATGTATGATTATCCTTTGGTTTTGCGTAAAAATGAACCCGCAGAGCTTGGATTTGTAAGATTATGAAATATTCCGGCAATATAAAACTCCCTTGCCATAGCAAGAGAGTCAAAAAATCATTTATCTTTTGTTCTGCCCGGTCACCTGCAGCAAGATCCGGCCCCAGTTTTCGGCTTGCTTATCCCAGCTTACTTACGTCCTGGGGTTTTACAATATTCCCCTTGGGCTTTAGTTGCTCATACAGCATTTTTCCCAGGCCAATTCCCCCGGCCTGGCTCATGTTTTTAGACAATTCCTCATCCATCATCCCCTGGAAAATCTGCACCCCGCTGCTGTCGCCCCAGAAGTCGTTCTTGGGTACGGTGGCCCGCATCCTTTCCATCAATTGGTAGATAAACAGGGACTCAAACTGCCGGCAGGCTTCCTGCAGCTTCTTATCATCTCCGCCGGAAACCGCCTTTTCCAGAGCCTCCTGAAAACCCCTGCCCTCAGCTTTGCCGTCGCCCTTTTTAGCATTGATTATATCCCCGGCGGGAGCCGGGGTTACTATTTTATCCAGTTGCATTGTCTCACCTGCTTTACGGTTTCACTTTACATCTTCATTAACGCTTCAGATTATTGGCAATTCCCATCATCTCATCCGAAGTAGTAATAGCCTTGGAATTTAACTCATAAGCCCGCTGGGCGACAATCATCTTGACCATCTCTTCAGCAACCTGGACGTTGGACATCTCCACAAACCCGCTCAGCAGGTTGTCCTGGTTGGCATCCACTGCTTTAGGCGGGCCGGAGGCCACACTGACCAGGTAGAGGTTTTGCCCCTTCTTCTCCAGCCCCTGAGGGTTGGTGAATTTGACCATGCTAATCTTGCCCACCTGCTGGAGCAAATCAAACTTGCCTTTTGCGTTGACCGAAACCTGCACTACCTGGTCACTTAAAGTGGGCATAGTGGAGGTCACCAGCTTGGCCGGCATCAGCTTACCTTCCGCATCAGGTGCGGTCGCAACCGTTACCAGGTTGCCGTCGGCATCACGCTTAAAAACATCTGTCTTGACATAAGCCTCGGTCCCGGTTGGCAGTTCCACCTTGAAATACCTCCCCTGGGGAGGAACATCATTGGGAGGTTCACCCTTGGTCCACTGCTCAAAATCCCCGGTAAAAAAGCCGGGGGGCTCTTCCTTAAGCTTGCTGGGGTCCTTAACTGTGTAGATATCGACATCTGTTTCCACCGTGGAAGGCATTACGATGCTCCCGTTGTTGCTAATGGAGACATTGTCAACATTATCAAAAACTAAATCCGAGCCTGAAGTAGGCTGCAGGGAAACCTTATAGCCGTCAACAGTCACCAGATTCCCGTCACCGTTAACCTTAAAGGAGCCGTCTTTGGTATAGGCTACGGAACCGTCCGGCATGATAATTTCAAAAAAAGCATCCTGGGTCAGGGCCAGGTCAAAGGGGTTATTAGTCTGTTGCAGGTTCCCGCGGGAAAAATCCACCCGGGTCCCGGCCACCCGTACCCCGGTGCCCAGCTGCAGGCCTATGGGCAGGGCCCGCCCCTCACTGTTGGTGGCTCCCGGTTCACGCAGGTTGGCATACAGGAGATCCTGAAATTCCACAGTACCCTTTTTATAACCGGTGGTATTCACGTTGGCCAGGTTGTTGGAGATATTGTCAATATTGCTTTGCTGGGCAATCATCCCGCTGGCAGCGGACCAAAGGGCTCTAAACATGTTTCCCGCCTCCTTAATACTACACAACTTCAGACCTCTATTTGCTACACAACTTCATACCCGATTACTCCCTAACTTCTTTACGCCCTATTTAAGCTTTATACTCTTCCTACTTCGTTTACGGCCTTGTCCAGCAGCTGGTCTTCGGCCTGGATGGCCTTCTGATTGGCTTCATACGAACGCATAGCAGTAATCATATTCACCAGTTCGGAAACAGAGTTCACATTGGACTGCTCCTGGTAGCCCTGGAGCACCTTAATCCGGTCCGGGGTCAGGTTGACAGGCTGGTCCCCGGCAAACAGGGAGTCCCCCTCTTTAATAAGCCGGCCCCGGTCGGCAAAATCCACAATTTTCAAGTTATCTACCAACCGGCCGTCCACCCTGACCCCGCCCTGGGCATCCACCTGAACATCTTTGCCCTGGACCTGGATGGCTCCCCTCCGGCCCAATACCCGCCGGCCCTCCGTTGTAACTATGTAGCCTTCCCCGTCCAGGGAAAAGCTGCCGTTTCTGGTGTAGCGTTCCCCCTGGGGAGTGGAGATCGCGTAAAAGCCTTCACCCCCTAGAGCCAAGTCCAATGGAGCGCCCGTTTGGCGCAGGGGTCCCAGCTTATGTACCTGTAAAATCCCGTCTACCCGTACCCCGGTACCTATGCTGCCGATAAGAGCAGGCTTTGGGGCCTGGTCTGCCGCCTTGCCCTGGGACTTGTCCGCATCCGTGAGACGCCAGAGCAGCATCTCAGGAAAGGTGCGGAAAACCGCCACATCCTTCTTGTAACCTGTGGTGTTTACATTGGCCAGGTTATTGGCAATGGTATCATTCCGGGTCTGTTCCATAACCATTCCGGAAGCCGCTGTGTAAAGGCCTCTGATCATTATTCTTACCCCCTTTTAGGTGGGAACCATCAAATTCTTAAACCCATAGCATTCTATCCGGTACTCGCTGCCTGGACGACTAAAGCTTTTTCTGAATCACCATTAGCCGGGTGACCAGTTTGGCTGCCTGGGCCCTGGTAGTCAGGGACCCCGGACTGAAGGTATTGGCTGCGGTACCTTGAATGAGCCCGGCTTTGACAGCGGCCGCTACCGCTCCTTTACTAAAGTAAATTTGCTGCTTGTCCCGGTAGGCGCCAAGCTGGGCCTGAATCTCCTGGTCCGGCGCCTCCTTCAGGTTTCCGGCCCTGGCCACCATTACGGCTGCCTCCAGCCTGGTGACCGGGCTTTCCGGTTTAAACCGGCCGCCTCCCGTGCCCTTGACAATGCCTGCCCGCACTGCGGCCTGGACATATTGATAAGCCCAGGAATCTTTGTCCACGTCCCGGAAAGTGCCGTAATTTTCATTATAAACAGGTATGTTTAAAGCTTTGACGAGCATTTTGGCAAACTGGGCCCTGGTCAGCGCCCCTTCGGGAGCGAAATACCCATAACCGTTACCCTCCAGCACTCCTTTGGCCAGGAGAATTTCGATAGACTCCTGGGCCCAATGACCGTTAGTATCCCGGAAGGAATTGATATAGGCCATGACTGCGTAGGTTCCGGATTCCGTTATTTCCGTTGAGACCGTGCGTTTCCTGCCGTCGACCCTCCCGCCGATGCTTTGCCATTTTTCCCCGTCATAACGGAAGATACCCAGGCGCTTCAGGAGGGTGTCCCGCAGCCCGTCGATGTACTTCAAACTTACGGTTACGGGTTGTACAGGATTGGCGCCTGCAATCCGGAAGATTTTGCTGACATAGATTATCTCGGGAGAATCCTTTTTTACATCTTCCGAGCCCCGGACACTAAAGGTCAGGCTGCTGTCTCCGGCAAAGGCTCCCTGGGGAATGCCCAGGACCACTTGGTCCCCGAAAACCTTCAAAGTCCCCCCGTTGGCGGCAGGAGTGGTCTCAAAAACAGCCCCTTCCAAAGGCAGGTCAAGGTAATTTAACTTAATGCTCTTGTTTATGGTCTTGCTGGCGACCTTAGCATTGACGGTAATGGTATTGGCGCCCTTTTTAAGGGTGATTCTTCCGCTAAAAATCCCTTCATTGTTGAGGGTGGCGTCCAGGTTGTTTATTTTTACCGTGCCGCTGGAGTAGACCAGGTTACTTACCCCCAGAAGCCTGCCTTCCACTGTAATTACATTGCTGTAAACTGTTCCCCCGTCCCTGTGGGAGGTGATAATTGCTTCCGGTTTGCCCTTATACATAGAGGAGAGGGGAATCTCCTGGTAAATTACCCGGCTGCCGTTGCCGGCTTTGATACTGATTGCTGCTTTTTCGGGGTCAGTTATCAGTACCTCGTAACTGAAATTACCCTGAGAGTCAAAGCTAACCTGGTTCCCGTTGATGAACAGGCCGTTTGCATCAACGTTCCAAACCGTCCCCTTGACTGTTACCCTGTTATCCTTGATTTCGTCTTCAGGCAGGGGTTTTTTCACAGTTACAGCAGGAGTGTCGTCATATAAGTAGGAAAAAGGCTTGGTAGTGCTGGCAAATCCGTCGGTGGCCACCAACTCCACTTTATTCTCCCCTGGTTTAAGGGTTACCTCCTGAGAGAAATTGCCCTGGCTGTTAAAACCGGGGGTGTAAGTTGTGGAAGCATTCGCCGGGTCAGTAACCTTGATGGTTAGCCCGCCGGATTTAGCCCGCAGCACATTGCCGATAATTGTAGCCTTGTTTTGATTTACCCTTACGGCTTGACCGGGGGTGGCCGGTAATACCGGTGATACAATTGTAATCGCAGGTCCTAGTTTATAGGCTATCTGGAGCGTCACCCGGGTGGTATTGCCATACTGGCTGGTGGCTTCCAAGGCGAGCTCATTGTTTCCAGCCGCCAGGTCCACCCATCTGTCAAAACTGCCGGTTCCCAGGGAAGTCTGCTCCTTGCCCCTTACCCACAGCCTGGAAGATGTGGCGTTTTCCAGGCGCCCCCTGATTTGCACCCGGTTGTCTCCTACGTCAATCAAGGGCTCGGTGTAATTTGCAAACTTGTCAATATGCGTATTCCCGGCAATAGTCCTGTAAACCTGTGGAAGTTCCAAAACTACCCTGGGCTGCTTTTCCCAAAAAATGTCCAGCTCCGCAGTCGAAGTGGCGTTATTTCCCGTGGCAGTGAGTCTGATCCGGTTTACCACCCCTGGCTTTAAGGGCAGCTCATAAAAGGAAAAGGAATTCTCACTCTCAGCCGAATAATTCTGGGGCTGCAGGCTTGTACCGGTGGTGAGGTTATTTATCTCCAGCCGGGTAGTTTTGCGGACCTTGCCGGTAATGGTCACTTTTTCGGTATAGGAAGTCCCCTGAGCAGGAATTACCGGCAGGTTCAGGTCAAAAATAACCGGACCGGCAGGGTTATAGGTAACGGTGATAGTCTTGGCAGTGACTTTTCCGCCGTTTTTCGCCCGTACCTCGATGGTATTCTCCCCAGGCCGCAGGAGTCCGGGCAAAGCTACATTATAGGCCGGCCCGGGCACGTTCGGCGGCACATAGGGTGATTGTCCGTTTAGTACAAACTCCAATTGGGTAGCATTGCTGAATTGTCCGCTTACCTGGATGGAGGGATTTTCGGAAACGGAGCCATTAGCCGGAGTGTCAACAGCCAGTGCAGGCATGTCATCATAGATTACAGTGACGGCCTTAGTCGCGATCTTGCTGCCCTTGGTCGCCTTTACCGTAATGCTATTGGTCCCGGGGTGAAGGTTATTAATAGTGGCTTTTACGTCGCTATAGCCTGCCAGGGCGCCCGGAGTAACAGCCGGCGCCGGGGATACCGGGCTGCCGTCCAGCAGGACTTCGATACTGTCTGCATTGTATACACTGGCCTCGACAGTGCTACTGTTGGCGGACACTGTCCAGGTCTCAACAGCAGGGTTTGTTATGGTGATATGCGGGGCGCCGTCGGTGTTAATCAGGCGGATTACCCTTGTAACTGAACCCCCTGTCCCTGAAGCCCGTACAGTTATGGTATTCTCTCCCGGGCTTAGGGAAACGGATTTCGACCAGGCTCCCTGCTGGCTGATGGGAGTGAGGTCACCATTGACCGTAAGGCTGGAACTGTAGGATGAACCTACCGTACCGCTCAAGGTTACGGGAGATGAGGTAACCACAGAATAGTCGCTGTGCGAAAGGATTACCAGGTCACTGTCCCCAAAGGCCGGCGCTACGCCTGCCGGAATTAGGGTGATTATATTGGAAACAAGCAGTGCCAGGAAAAAGGCCAGGATCCGCTGCAGTTTTGCGACCACGCACAAAGCCCCCTTATTACTAGTCAGACTATACTAAGATTCGACAGAAACCTTCTTCTTCCTGCACAAGGAGCATTTTCTACAAAAAGGCAGAATTTTGTAGACAATATGGGAAAGGCCCTCCCGGCTTCGTGACCGGAAGGGCCTTTCCCATCCCGAAATAACTTTTTATAATGCGACTTCCTCAAACTATTTTTGTAAATAACTTCCCTTAAACCACTTTTCTGTAGGGTCTTTGACTTTTGGCGACTATATCCATATTGGCCAGGGCTTTTCCTGTCCCTAAAGCAACACAGGATACAGGGTCTTCAGCAATGTAGACCGGAAGGCCGGTCTCCTTGCTGATCAGGCTGTTCAGTCCGTGGAGGAGCGAGCCCCCGCCGGTCATAACAATCCCTTTATTCATTATATCGGCAGCCAGTTCGGGGGGAGTCCGCTCCAGGACCTCCTTAACCGAACTGACAACAGCTTCTACGGATTCGTGAAGAGCTTCAAATGCCTGCTGGGCGGAAACTGTGATATTCTTGGGCAAGCCGCTGATCAGGTCCCGGCCCCGGATTTCATATGTACTGCTTTCCCGTTTAATGGCGGGGAATGCTGTACCAATATTTATTTTCAACTCTTCAGCAGTCCGCTCACCGATCATTAGATTAAACTCCCGGCGGATGAAGCGGACTATAGCCTCATCGAACTTATCTCCCCCAACCCGCAGGGACTTGCTAATCACAATACCGCCCAGGGAAAGGACCGCAATATCGGTAGTACCTCCGCCAATATCCACCACCATGGAGCCGCTGGGCTCAGAGATTTCGATGCCGGCGCCCAGAGCTGCCGCCAGGGGTTCTTCAATCAGGGCAGCATGCTTG
>JAJZTU010000340.1 GCA_021848765.1 Bacillota bacterium | reverse complement strand
CGTTCAGGACATCAGAACTCATAAACGGCGCAGGGCAAACATGGCAGAGCAGAATATGTTCTCCGGTTTAGTCCACTGTGCCGACTGCGGAGGAACGATGGTTCTCCACCGAGCGCATACCATGGACGCCGTAAAAAACAACTTCATGTGTTCCACTTACAAGAAGTTCGGCAAGGAAGAGTGCAGCGGGCATTATCTTCGGGAGATTCATCTGGCGGCAATTGTTCTGGATGACTTGCTCAGAGTAACTCACTTCGCGCGGCAACAGGAGGCGTTATTCATACAGTACATCAACCGGAAAAACAACGCTGAAACCCGACGCGAGATTGAACGGCTCCAAAGGGAACTGGAATTGATGCGCCGCAGGGACACCGAGCTCAGCGCCTTATTCAAGCGCTTATATGAGGACAATGTGCTTGGCAAAGTAACCAACGAGCAGTTCAGGATGCTGTCAGGCGATTACAACGCAGAGCAAAAAAATCTGAAAGAGCGAATCCCTAAAGCAGCGGAGCGCATTGAGGAACTGCAAAACTCCATCGCCAACGTCGCCCGGTTCATCGATAAGGCGAAAAGGTATACAGAGATTAATGAGCTAAGCGGCGAGCTGCTCAACCTCTTCATAGAGAAGATTGAGGTTGGAGAACGGGCTGAACGATACTCAAGAACGTCAGAGCAGAAGGTTATAATCCACTACCGTGACATCGGCGTTATCGGTGCTTTCGCCGTAGAAGCCGAGAAAATAGCCGAACTACGGCAAAGGCAGACAGCTTAATCTGCTGTCTGCCTCGCCAAACTACCACGGTTCATAAAATGTCCCTATGGGAGGGGACATAAAAGCCACCCCTCTTTTTCCAAATACACGCAGAGGTGATCAGGTGAATGCCCGGGCGTGCGAAGAAGCTTAAAGCTATAATGCTCAGTATCTAAACTCTCCGGCGCCGGCTGAGCAGAAAAGGCCGGTGGTTTGCCCCAAAAGAGCTGCCGGTAAAGCGGGCAAGCTTTAGCTCCTCCCAGCAGGGGTATCCCAATTGGGTGAGCCAATACCGGAACACCCCTTTTAGCAAAATGATAGCCTGTCCCTGAATGGTCTTCATGGTGGTGGGTAATCACCACTTGGCCTACCCGGTTATCGCAAGCTTCGCAAAACTCTTGCCGGCTTTTATAATTTCCCGTATCCACCAGCAATCCGTCCACCAAATAAGCACAGACCAGGAAAGGGGTAAACCCTCCCCAAAATGTGGTACCCATCCTGAGTTGAGTCACCCCGTTAATAATCCCGACTGCAAACACGGCCACCACCTACCTACCCTACTCAAGCTGTCCTGCCGGAGGTTTTACCCACCAGTCACAGGCCGCATAAGGCTTTTGCAGTTCCTTAAGCTGGTGCCTTTTGGCCAGGAACTCTGCCTTTTTCATAGTCAACCATTTGAAATGCTCCCGCCTCCCTTCCGGGCTTATCCTGTTGGAACCGGAACCTTCTTCAAAGCACCACACTCCCCTTGTTTAGACCTGATACGGGCCGGTCCGGCATACGAAATCATTCCTTTCCGGACGGGACGGCGCCAGTCTACGGCACTGCCCACTACTCCGCCTGCTTCAGACCCTCTGACTGCAGAACGCGGCGGAGAATTTTACCGACTGCAGACTTGGGCAATTCCTTCAGGAATTCCACTTCCCGGGGCACCTTGTAAGCGGCCAGCTTTTCCCGGCAAAAGTTGATCACTTCCTCGGCAGTCAGGGTTTCCCCCGGTTTGGGCACTACATAGGCCTTTACCTTTTCACCCAGGTAAGGATCGGGATGCCCGACCACTGTAGCCTCCAGCACTTTGGGGTGCTCATAAATTACTTCTTCCACATCCCGGGGATAAACGTTGTATCCGCCGGACAGGATCAGGTCCTTTTTCCGGTCGATAATAAAGCAGAACCCGTCCTCATCCATTCTACCGATATCCCCGCTAAAGAACCAACCGTCTTTAAGCACCTGTGCTGTTTCTTCAGGGCGCTGCCAGTAACCCTTGAACACCTGAGGTCCCCGGATGGCTATTTCTCCGGGTTGGCCCACCGGCACAGGTTCCCCGGTCTCCAGATCAGCTAGATAGTATTCGGTATCCGGGAAAGGAATCCCGATGCTGCCCGGTTTCCTTAAACCCTTGACGGGATTGGACAAAGCTGCCGGGGAGGTCTCTGACAAGCCATAGGCTTCCACCAAATTACCGCCCGTCAACTGTACGAACCGCTCCAGCACTTCCACAGGCAGGGCTGCCCCGCCGCTGACACAAACCCTGATACCATCCATCCCGGCTGCTTTAATTTCCGGGTGATTATTTAGCGCGACGTACATGGTGGGAACCGCAGGAAACACTGTGGGCTTATGCTGTTTTACAGAATCCAGCACTGCCTTGGGGTCAAAGCGGGCATGCAGGATCATAGCTGATGCTTCGTAAACCGCAAAATTCATACAGGCTGTCATGCCAAAAACGTGAAAGAAAGGCAGTACTCCCATCATGCATTCTTGCCCCGGGCCTTGGCTAACGAACCACTCTTTCAACTGCAGCATGTTGGCCATCAGGTTAAAGTGGGTTAACATTACCCCTTTCGAAACACCGGTGGTGCCTCCGGTATACTGTAATAAGGCAGTATCATTTTTAGGGTCTACAGCAACCGGGGCAGGTTGGCCGGGATATTTTTTCAGCACTTCCCCAAAGTCCAGGACTCCGTCCGGCAGGGCTTCATTGCGCTGGCCAAAACCGGCGGCAATCACCAGGCTGACCCCGGTATTGGCTTTGACTGCCAGCAAACGGGGAAGCAGCAGATCAAGCAGAATAATCGCCTTGGCCCCCGAATCCTTTAACTGGAATTCCAGCTCTCTTTCCATATACATGGGATTGGTTTGTACGATAATCCCACCCACCTGGAGGATGGCAAAATACGCTATCACAAACTGCGGGCTATTCGGCATCATCAGGGCCACCCGGTCCCCCTTTTGGATGCCCAGGTTTTGCAGGGCGTTAGCCATAGCGGCAACCATACCGGCTAAAGTCCGGTAATTGATTCGGTGTTCACCAAAGATAACGGCAGTATTGTCAGGCCACTCCCCGGCCCGCTGAAACAGGACTTCATGTAAAGTAATTTCGGGATACTCCAAAGTGGGCCGCACTTCCTGAGGGTAGTGTTTTAACCAAATTTTCTCTACATCCCGCACCATCCTTATCCAACCTCCTCGTATACGCACTTCCTGCGGTAACTAAATTTTTTACTCCTTAACGGCCCTTGAACTGGGGTAT
>JAJZTU010000339.1 GCA_021848765.1 Bacillota bacterium | reverse complement strand
GGCCGTGAACAAGGGACGTTCAAGGTTGCTTAAAAGCAAGCTTGGGCAGCCACGAATTAAAGACCTTTGTTCCTTTAAGGGAACCCTACCCCTTCAGGGGTAGGAGGATGTCAGTTATAATCCTCACGTGGCGGGGAGAAAGAATTGATATCTACCGTCTCTTCCAGGGCGGTGGCCTCATGGGGGATGTCAGGCGGGATAACCAGGCTGTCCCCCGGTCCCAGGATCTGCTCAGTTCCATTGACCACGTACTTTAGGCGTCCCCGCACTATGTAACTGGATTGTTCGTGAGGGTGCAGGTGCGGGGGAACTTGAGCCCCGGCCGCAAAGGTAAACCTCACTACCATCAGTCGTTCACCTGTAGCCAGAGTCTCCCTGGTTACCCCGGGAAGAACATTCACACTGTTAGAGTTATTCATTATCATTCCCCCCCGATAGGTGCTTGTTGGCAGGGCGCCCTTTAATGAGATCAGCCATGTTTAACCGGCCGGCACACAGTAAATCTTTAACTTCTCCCTGAAACTCCTTAGGATCCCGTGGAGTGTGAGTACCCATTACCAGCTTGATTTCCGGATAAGCCTCCTGAATCACTTCTGCGTACTTTTGTTTAAAGGGGCAGAGAGCAGTCATGCAGAAGGAGAAGTGAATGGTGTCTACCCGGAATTCCGCGATGGACCTAACCCTGCGTAAAATTTTTTGCGGGGAGTTTAGCGTGGGACATCCGGCGCAGTTGATGATGCCAACGAGTTCTAACTTATCCTCAGGCGGATAGTCTTGAAAGAATCCTTTTCGCTTGCGCAAATCCCCTAAACACACTACCGAGGCACAATCCAGGTCCTGGGTGCAATTAGAGCAGGTGATAATACCAATCCTGGTCATCAAATCACTCCTTTTTAGTAGTAGTCCCGGGGGGATTCAGGTCTGACACAGCATGAAGTACCCGCACAGTTTTGGCGAGAGAGGTCAGGTCCTGGCTGCAGGAGGCACATGTCTGCAGATGCCGGTCAATCTTCTTGCGGCGCAGTTCATCAAGTTCGTTGTCCAGATACTGGCTCAATAATAATTGTATCTGCTCACACTTCATAACTCTTGCACCCCCTCGCAGTAGCAGGAATAATCCCTCACCAGCCCGGCGCATCCCGACTTCAGCAGATGATCCCGGTAAGCCAGCCTTGCCCGGTGCAAACGGGATTTTACCGCACTAACCGAAATACCCAGTACGGTGGCGATCTCCTCATAACTTAGCCGGTTCAGATCCCGCAGTACCAATATCACCCTGTAGTTCCTGGGAAGGTGATGTTGCAGGATGTGGTGGATACACCACCGGAGCTCCCTGCGGATGACGATTCGTTCAGGATTACCGGACCAATCAGGCACCGGCAGTATCTCCAGGGCAATTGACCGGTGTTTAAGCCGTTTCTGCTTTTTGGCCAGGTAAGTATTGACAGTAATACGGCTTAACCAAGTCCGCAAACTGGCCTCCTGCCGAAACCCGGCCAAGTTTTCAAAGGCCTTGAGAAAAGTTTCCTGGGTAATGTCATCAGATTCGTGGGGATCGTTGCAGAGACGGTAGGCTAAGTTATAAATATAGCGCTGGTGGGTCCGCACAATTTCCTCCCAGGAATATGGTGGTTGGTCGCTGTTACTTATCTCTAGATTGGTTTTTGTCCGGGCTGGCTGTTCCAATTTGAAAATCCCCCCTTTTCCCCCTACTAATTTGACTCAAAAAGGTCTAAAAAGTTTCACCGGAAGGGTATTAAATTTAGTATAGTAAGTGTATCTTTTTTATGTCAAATCTCAACAGGCATCAACGACCCCCTGGCCAAATAACCCGGGAGGCGGAAAGACAGCCTCCCTTGAATTTTACCACCAAAAGTGATATTTTGGTGGTATATGGATCATAAGGAAGAAGGCATAACTATGCGGTTTAAATCTATTTTGCTGGTCAGTTGGGTCAACTTTCTTTTAAATACAGCCGTTATGGGTTCGATGATCTTTATCTCTCTTCTGGGCGCCCGGTTGGGCGCTTCGGATTTTCAAGTAGGCGTAATTGGGGCTACCTATGGTTTGTCCTACCTGCTCTCATCCATCTACTCCGGCCGCCAATCCGACCGGCGGGGAAAGCTGCGGTTTGTCCGGGTCGGCCTGCTGCTTTGTACGGTAAGTTTTGCCGCCCAGTTGCTGGCGAGTAATCTGATTATCCTGGCCCTGGTCCGGGCCGGAGTCGGCCTTTCCCTGGGAATTACCATGGCCGCCTTGGTCGCCTATGCTTTTGAATCCGGGGCAGATATGGGCAAATTCAGTTCTTACGGCTCCCTGGGCTGGATTGCCGGCTCCCTCACCTCAGCCGGCTTAAAAGAATTCCACTATATCTTTGTTGTAGGTGCCCTATCCTGTGCCACCGCTTTTCTGCTCTCCTTGTTCTTTGCTCCCGAAACCGGACCGACTTCACATCAGGAAAGCAAAACAAGCCTTCGCTTTGGTGCGGTGGTCAAAAGGGGCTTTCCCATTTACCTGGCTGTTTTTTTCCGTCACCTGGGGGCTACGTCAGTGTGGGTAATCCTACCCCTGTATTTTACCTCCCTGGGCCTGGGCCCCTTTTGGCTGGGTATACTCTGGGGAACCAACTTTACTGTACAGTTTATAGTTATGCGCTACCTGGACCGCTTTAATCCTCACCGGGCATTTGCTATCGGCCAGATAGTTTCCATCATGGTTTTTGTAGCTTATGTAATTCTAAAGCCTGTCTGGCCTCTATTAATAGCACAAGCCTTGTTGGGTGTAGCCTGGGCTTGCCTTTATGTGGGGGCACTTTTACTCATTCTGCAGGCCGGAGAGGATAGGGGGACCGCCAGCGGAATCTTCCAGGCCGTGCTCAACTTTTGCGCTACAGTGGGCCCCTTTCTGGGAGGCTTGATTGCCCAGGGTTGGGGCTACCGCGGAGTATTTTTCTTCGCTGCCGCCTTAGGCGTAGCAGGTATGGCAGTGGCTGTACCCCAGACCATCCAGAGATCGGAGGGAGTGTAAAAAAGTTCCCCGGGACCGCCCGGGGAACTTTTTCCTATCTATTGCTTTCTAAAAATTGAAAACCTCGTCAAGCTCATCACCGGTGAAATCCCAGGTTACGTTATGGGGAGCGCACTCCTCCTGAAAGAACTCAGGCAGGCGGTCATGCTCCTTGGTAAATCCGGCTGCAGCATTAAACTTTCTTTCCATCCGCAGCACAGTTTTACCCAACTCAGTTACATCATCAGCGGTCAGGCTCAGGTCGTACTGGGCATTGATCATATCAATAACAGCCTGGAAGGCTTCCGCGT
>JAJZTU010000338.1 GCA_021848765.1 Bacillota bacterium | reverse complement strand
CCGATGGAGGGATTTACATAATGCAGCAAATATTTCCTACCGATGTTACCCCAGAAGAGTTTTTTAATTCAGGTGTAGACTTCCCCTTTCCCCGGCCACAGGTCTGTCTTAATCCTGACTGCCGTACTCCGGTTCCGCCCAAAAAGCATGGCTTTTATGAACGAAATGCTATTGATTTTAAATCTGTATATAGAATCTCGATCCGTCGCTATTACTGCCCCTATTGTGGACGAACCTTCTCTTACCTACCATCATTTTGTCTTCCATATTTCCAATATACACTTGAGATAATTTTCCTGGGACTCCTTGCTCATTTCTTTGAACTGGGCATTTTGCTATTAGCTTTCCTTCAAGCCCGTAGCATTGGTTGGCAAAGGCAGCATCTGCAATTCTATGGTCGACGGTTCCTTAATAACCTGAAGCCAATCCAGTTGGGCATTCGCCAGTTCATGCCGGAGCAGGAATTAACGAACCTTGAAAACAAGCAAAAAGGAGCACAAAAGATATTGGGCATTGTCCTTTCCGGATTCCCCGGAATCAAATCCTTCTCACAGAGATTTTTCGCACAATGCAACCATTCTTTTATGTCTCCTTGCTAAATATTTTAGCAAGCAAGGCGCCTTTTCATACATAACCTTTGGGAAATTACCCAGCAACACACCTTTTGCGGTATTTATCCGCTATTTGTGGTGATATTAACCAAGGGATGTGAATCTAACCGGTTAATCCTCCCACAAGTGATTTTGGAGGTGTGCTTTGCTGTGTTAACTGAATCAGACAGGGTAACTATTGCCCTCAAGCGCTTTTCCCTAATTAGTCCGGTTCTAAATGGCCAGGTAGCAAACCAGAAGGAGTACTTCGAAAAACTCTGTGCGGAGCCAATTGAAATGCCCCATTACGGTATGAAGAATTATTGCCCTAAAACCTTAATGGGTTGGCTTTATGATTATCGCCAGGGTGGGCTGGATGGATTAAAACCAGGTTACCGGGCAGACCGGGGCGTAAGTAGGAAAGTCAGTCTATCCATTGCCGAGAAAATTAAGGAGAAACGGGTTCAACAACCCCGAATCACCAAAATCCAGCTCTACGAGGACTTAATCAGGGAAGGAGCTATTCAACCGGAAAAGCTGTCCCAGGCTACCTTCTACCGTTTTCTGGCGGCAAATCCTGACCTGCTGCTTCCCAGAACCTCGGAGGAAGATGGCGATAAGGAACTGAAAAGATTCTCGCACCAGAGGGTTAATGAATTGTGGCAGACAGACTTGATGTATGGGCCGTACATTACTGAAGGCAGAATTAAGAAACAAACTTACCTGCTGGCAATTATCGATGATACTTCCCGACTTATACCGGCAGCCCAGTTCTCCTATTCCCAGAACTTCTCTGCCTTACGGGTGGTCTTAAAAGATGCCATCCTTAAGCGGGGAGTCCCTAAGATGCTGTATACCGATAATGGAAAAATCTATCGTAGCGCCCAATTAGCTGTTGTTTGCGCTGGGTTAGGCTGTTCGCTGATTCATGCACAGCCATTCACGCCTAACGCTAAGGGCAAAATTGAGAGGTTTTTCCAAACCGTACGACTCCGTTTTTTAACCCGAGTGAACCCAATTGTACTAAAAAGCTTGGAGGAGTTAAACCTGCGGTTTTGGCAGTGGCTGGAGGAAGATTATCATCGTAAGGTACATAGCGCCATTAAGATGAGTCCTCTGGATTTATATATGTCCCAGGCTGACCAGGTGACCATTTTCTCCAATCCGACACTACTGGAGGAATATTTCCTGCTGCGGGTAACCCGTAAGATTAACCATGATGGTACTTTATCCGTGAATACTATCCTCTACGAAACTGAACAAAGGCTGGCTAATTCCCGGGTGGAGGTCAGGTATGATCCGGAATGGCTTGCTAATCCGTCCCGCCCTTTGCTGTTGTATAAAGATGGACAGAAAGTGGGTGAGGCCCGGCAGGTGAATTTTCATGATAATGCACATGCCCGCAGGAAAGGACCAGGACGTCCGGCACGTACCCCTGCAGAAGCAACAAACGAGGAAACTTCTTCGTTGACTAACACTGAGACTCCATTACAATCGATTTCCTTCGCCAGTTTTGTCGATAACGCTAATTCTGCCAGGGAAGCAGGTGAACAGTGATGTTTACCCAATTCTTTGGCTTGAAATTTAACCCCTTTAGCAAGGAAATCCCAACTGAGCAACTCTTTTTGAGTCAGGACTTAATGGAATTGAACTCCCGGCTAAAATATCTGCAACAAACCAGGGGAATCGGTTTGGTAGCAGGAGAACCGGGGGCCGGGAAATCTACTGCGCTCAGGAAATATGTGACGGAGTTAAACCCAGTATTGTACAAGTCCTGCTATTTCTCCCTGGCGACTGTGACAGTACTTGAATTCTATCAAGGGTTGGCTTTGGAGTTGGGTGAAGAACCCAAGCATAAGAAAGTGGCCATCTTTCATCAGATTCAACAGGCTATTAGCTCTATGTACGATGAGCGCCGAATTACACCGGTGATTGTGTTGGATGAAATACACCTGGCATCCAACAAGTTACTGGAGGATTTGAGGCTGATCTTTAACTTCAGAATGGACTCCCAAAACCCCTTTATCCTGATTTTATCCGGTCAGCCCTTAATCCGTAACAAGTTAAGCCTGAATATTAACAACCCACTCAGGCAGAGGCTGGCGGTAAAATACATCATGCAAGGCCTAAAAGAAAATGAGCTCAAAGACTATTGCATTACCCGGTTAAAACTTGCAGGGCTACATGAAGATATCTTTACCGGCCCAGCCCTGGAGGCTATTAACTCCGTAACAGGTGGGCTGCCGAGACTGGTAAACAACCTGGTTACCAACTGTCTGCTGGTTGCCTGTGAGAAAAAACAACGGCAGATTGATGAAGAGGTAGTTTACCAGGCTCAGAATGAACTAAACCTTTAACTTGGGCTCTTACCCATGGGAGGATAGGGCAATGCTGGGAAGCAACCCGAGCGCCCATGGGGTTCTGCCAAGGATGCCGGTGTGGCCTTATGGTCACCCGGTTTTCCCTTTTTTATACATCCTTGAGGAGAACAAAAGCGATAAATCCCGGGGGTGTGGGGGCTGGCCCCCACGGTTTTAATGCTCTCCGAATTTGATAACTTGATTCTTGATTGCTGGGTTAATTTGAGAATTTTAGCTTTTTAGACCCTTAAAAATGCTGATTTATTTTGAGAATCCTGGCAGATTTAATGTGAGAATCGACAGTAACTCCTTGTGCCGCCAAGTGTGCTATTAGCACCTGCACCTTTTGGGTATTTGTGTCTATCGTCGCCTGACTGTCACCACCAT
>JAJZTU010000337.1 GCA_021848765.1 Bacillota bacterium | reverse complement strand
CCAATATCGGTCAAAAGCTTAGTGAGGAGGATATCAAGAAATATATCCTCAACCCCCAAGGTAAGGACCAGGCCATAATTATGCCCAAGTTAGGGATAACTCCTGAGATTGCCGGGGAGATTGCCCGCTACCTGTCCGGGAAGCCCCAGCCTTCAACCCAGCCGGTTCAGGTGGGCAGTTCCTTTGCAATTCCGGAGGTACTGGTGGGTAATGAACCCCCGGTGGTGGCCCGGGTGCTGGAAAAATACAAGTGCCGGTTATGTCATGTGATCAAGGGTAAAGGTGGGAATATTGGACCTGACCTCTCTGCGGTTAAGGGGGAAAAGGCAGCCAGCTGGCTGGCCAGGTATCTTCAGGACCCCCAGAATGCCCAGCCCGGAAGCAAAATGCCGAACTTAGGACTAAGTTCTCAGGAGATTAAAGAAGTAGTTAAATACCTGACCAATTAGTTTGCGTTTCAAAGCTAAAGACAAGCCACCGGCAGAAATCTACCGGTGGCTTGTTGCTGTTTATTTGCTTGCCAGGTCCTTTCCGGCTTGAAAAATCTCTTGGAGAGCTTCGGGTCTCCGGTGAATGGCACCCACTTCATCCACTTGCCTGTACAGGTAGGAACCCAGATATTCCACCTCCAGCATTTTGAAATAATAGCGCACCACCCGCTCGGCGCCGCTGAAGACATCAGGAAGGTCAGAACCGGCACAGGAGATGAAAATCCCCCGCCGGGCCGCTAAAAGACTGTTTTGGTCAATAACCGGCCTTTTCAGTATATGCTTTGTAGCCCAAAAACGTTGTCCCCGGTCCACCACTGCTTTTGCTTGGGCACACAACCCCATGGAAAAAATGGGTGCAGCGATTATGATCCGGTCGGCCTCCAGAAGCTTTTGATAGATAACCTGCATATCGTCCGGGACCACACACTGGCCTTCTGTAAAACAACCGTTACAGGCAATACAAGGTGCAAACTTAAACCGGCCAAGTGCCAGCAACTCGGTTTCCGCTCCCGCTTCCCTGGCTCCCTCCAGAGCTTTTTCCAGGAGAGCGGTGGTATTGCCCTTGGTCCTGGGACTGCATGCGATTCCCAAGCACTTAACCGGCTTTTGCCAAGCTTCCATATCTTAAAACCTCCTTTCTTAGAACTATCCTATCACAACCGGGTGGCGAACTTAAACCAAAAGCCTGATTTGTATGATTAAACCGGCTTTGGGAAAAGCTAAGGCAGAAAATATTGGCCAGACCATGAAGATTCCCAAAATAGCAAGGGAGGAACCGGATATGTTAGAGACCGTGGAACAACAAACCCTCACCGATGCCGACATCGTCAAGATGGCAATCAGGCACGAGGAAAGAGGCCACCATTTTTACACAGTAGTAGCCAGGGCCACCGGTGAACCGGAAATCAGACAGGTTTTCCTGAAGCTTGCGGAAGAAGAAAGAGAGCACGCCCGGGCGTTCAAACAAATTCTTGACTCTGTGCACCAATCCGGTCAGAATATTTTTGCCAAAAGTTCGACCGAATATATTAGGGCTATTTTGGAGAGAGACTTATTTGGGACCCAAACTGTCGGAGAACGGGTTACGGATGTACGGGATACTAAGGAAGCTTTTGCTCTGGGAATACAGGCTGAAAAGGACGCCATCCTGTTTTACCACGAGCTCTATAGCAACTGCCAGTCCCAGGAGGCCAAAAGAACACTGGGGAAGTTGCTGGAAGCCGAAAAAATGCACCTGGTTGATTTGAGAAATCAAATGGAAGATCTCCATTAGACCTGAACGGAACTGGACAGGGCCTCGCAAGGCAGGCCCTGTCTGTTAAGGTTGAAGCAGGTCTCCCACCTGTCCTAAAGCTTCCCTAACCGTGGGAGCAACTACTGTTTTCCGGACAGCAGAGATAAATTCGTCGGTTAAGGGGTTATCCGCCCGGTAGTGAATGATAAACTCATCCTTTCCGGGAGTAAATTCCACTTGCTCAACTCCAGAAAGCCCTGCCAGGGCTTTTTTGACCCTGTCTACTCAAAGGGTATAGCAGAGCAGGCCGGTAACTTGCAGGACGGCTTGGCGATAACCGGGTTTGATTTCCTGGTCGGTAACAGGCTTAGCTGCCGGTTCGACAAGAATGTTTTTAAGGTTTGGCATCCTTTAACACCCCCCCAAAATATAAATAGTTTAAGCACACTATATTAAGTGTGCCCCACAATCTTAATTAAGATGACTGACTCCACTGCCCGGGGCCGGTAATTTTTTTGTCATTATATTTATATTTGCACATAGGAAAACTCGATTAAGTGTCGAAGAATAAATAGTTGTCTTTTACACTATGCCCTATGTTTAGGAGGTTGTACCATGCGCTTAGCCAAACGAGCTTTACAAATCAGTCCGTCCCCTACTCTGGCCATTGATGCTCAGGCCAAGAAAATGATAGCCGAGGGTATTAATGTGCTCAACTTCGGGGTAGGTGAGCCTGACTTCGATACCCCTGACTACATAAAAGAGGCGGGAATTGCTGCAATAAAGCAGGGTTTCACCAAATATACACCCGTGGCCGGTACTGAGGACCTCAGAAAAGCTATTGCCGCTAAACTTAAAGCAGATAACGGCCTGGAATACCAATTAAATGAAATCGTAGTATCTGCCGGCGCCAAGCATTCTCTTTATAATGCCATCCAGGTTCTCTGTGATGAGGGAGACGAAGTTATCCTGCCTGCGCCCTACTGGGTCAGTTATATTGAGCAAATCAAACTGGCCGGAGGTATCCCCAAAATAATCTATGCCCAGGAGGCTAATGGTTTCAAGTTGACCCCGGAGGAACTGGATTCGGCGATAACTCCCCGGACCAGAGTGCTGATTCTTAATAGCCCCAGCAATCCTACCGGTACGGTATATTCCCGGGCCGAATTGGAAGCATTGGGCAGGGTAATCGAAGCAAAGGAAATCTACGTCATTTCCGATGAAATCTATGAAAAGCTTTTGTATGACGGGCTTGAGCATGTCAGTATCGCTTCCCTGAGTTCCAGACTTAAGGAACTGGCCGTAGTAATCAATGGGGTATCTAAAGCCTATGCCATGACCGGTTGGCGGATAGGTTATACAGCTTCCCAGGCCAGAATTGCCAAGGCTATGGCGGATTTGCAGAGTCACTCCACATCCAATGCCACTTCCATCGCCCAGAAGGCAAGTGCTGTTGCGATTACCGGCAGCCAGGAACCTTTAGCCCGGATGCTGCTTCAGTTTGAAAAACGCCGGGACTACATGTTAGAGAGGCTTCAGGCCATGGACGGGGTAACCTGTACTAAACCCGGGGGAGCATTTTACCTGTTCCCCAATATCAGCAGTTTCTTCGGCAAGT
>JAJZTU010000336.1 GCA_021848765.1 Bacillota bacterium | reverse complement strand
GGCAAAAGCTGTCACTCAAACTCAGTATAACATAATGTAGTGTACTTAAGAAGGGTACTTAAAAATTTAAAGCAAAAGCGGTACTTACGGATCAGATTCCAGGAAAGCATAATTTCCTTAACGAAAAAAAACCACTCCTGGCGGAGTGGCTACCAACCTTAATGGACAAAGTCCGCGAAACTGAAACTCTTCTCCAATAGCCGGTTTTTAAATTTGGACACATTGACTTTATTTTTAATCAAAGCCGCCAATACTCCGGCTTGTTCAATATCTCCTACCAGGATCATACCCCTAAGGAGGTTCCCCTGGAATACCAGTTTGCGGTACAGGTTCTCTTCCGGCCTATGGACCTTCAGCTCCTGATAGTCCTCCCCTGCCGGATTGGTAATCCCAACTGCAATAGCAGGTACCATCCTGAATTCCATGGCATTCTGCATGCCAATTTTGAGACTTAATTCCCTGGGCTTACCGGCCATGTTGTACCCGGCCACTTTGCCCTGGGCCACAGCATTGGGCCAGATAGGGGACAGGCCGGTCACCCCGCTGACTGCGTCAGTAGTTTCCGCTACATCCCCGGCGGCATAAACGCCCGGTACAGTCGTCTCCATAAACCCGTTTACCCGGATACCCCGGTTCACCACTATTGCGCTGCCCTTAACCAGGCCGGTATTGGGCCTGGTTCCGGTGGCCACCACAATGATTTCCGCCTTGAGTTTTTCACCGGAATCCAAAATCACTCCCTTGCCGGTCTTGCCAAAGAGCCGGCTCCAGAGAGAAGGTCCTACTATCTCTTTCACACCCCGGCCGGTGAGTATCCGGACTCCCTCAGCCTGGAGGTCCCGGGCCAGGATCCCGGATGCCTCTTCGTCAAGCTGCTGAAAGAGAATCCTGGGGAAACGCTCTACCACCGTAACCTCTATCCCCCGCTCATAGAGAGCATAGGCAGCTTCCAAACCTACCGGTCCGGCTCCGATGACAACTGCACGCCTGGCTCCCCGGGCGGCTTCCAGGAGCGCCTTAGCATCAGCCAAGCTCCGCAGTCCAAAAACTCCTTGGTTATCAATTCCGGGAATAGGTGGAAAGGCGGTTGAACTCCCGGTGGCAATGAGGAGTTTATGATAATTAATTCTCCGCCCGTCATTTAAAATCACAGCCTTCTCCTCAGGCAGCACTGCGGTAACCCGGTATCCCAACACCGCTAAAATGCCATTTCGGACATAAAAGTCCTTAGGACGGATACGCAGCCGTTCCTCCGGTAACCTGCCCGCCAAAAACTCCGGGGTTAGGCAGCGGGAATAGGGTAACCCTGTTTCTTCTGAAATCATGAGGATTTCACTATTTGGATCCAGCTTTCTGATGGTTTCCGCAGCGGCAACCCCTGCTGCACTGCTGCCGATGATGACGTGTCGCACAAACCATACCCCCTCACTATTAGGCAGGTCCAGCACAGATGGCCTGAGCTGCCTTTTGGCGCCGGTCTTCACTGAAGCGGTCTACCTCTGTATAAACCAAAGCTCCATTAGGGCAGGATTCCACACAGGCAGGTACTGCCCGGCCCTTGCAACGGTCGCACTTTAGGGCTACCCGGTCCGGCCCCTGCTTTTGGACGATAGCTCCGTACGGGCAGGCCATCACACACATCCAGCAGCCTACACACTGCTGTTCATTACCCTCATTGGTCACAATCCCGGTGACAGGGTCCTTCTGCATGGCTCCGGCCATACAAGCTTCCACACAGGCAGGCTCTTCACAGTGGCGGCACATGACGGGAACAGGCCGCCCCTTTACAGCCTGGACACTTAGGCGCGCTTGTTCTTTAGTGGCCAGGGCGGTCAAAATATCTTGAGATGGGGAGTGTGCGGTGGCACAGGCTACTGTACAGTTCAAACAGCCGTTACAGCGCTCCACATTGACTAATATCTCCTTCATTCCGTTTTCCTCCCTTTATTTGCCCTTTTTACCCCGGTTGGACCCGTGCCAGGGCACAGGTCCAACGGCTTTAACCGGGGAGACAGACTATCGGGCATTGTTAACGGTTGTCTCTATGGGGGAACGGGCTAGATACCCAGGCCTTTGCGCTTGGCATTAATGTGGGCTTCAAGAGCATCAGCGGCTTTGACCATATCCAGTTCTACCAAGACCTTTCCACCGGTGAGGCTCTCTACGTCCTGGGTCAAAATCTTGGTGACCATAGCGCTTCCGGTTACCGGCGGTACAGGACCCAGGTGGGTCAGGAGTCCAAAGGCCACTGCAAAGAGTCCGTCAGCCACAGCTTTTTGCTCCAGATACTCAGGGGCAGAAGCAGCCACAGGCAATTGACTGGGGTCTACGCCCAAAGCTCCGGCGATAGCGGTTACCACTACACCGATCCGGCCGATGTCGACACAGGAACCGAAGTTCAGACAGGGAGGAATACCCAGGGCTTGGCATACAGCCTTCAGGCCATCACCGGCCAGTTCGGCGGCAGCAGGTGACATGAGTCCCTCAATCTGGGCGGCGCTGCTCAAACAACCGGCATTGACCACCAGGATATCCCGCTTGATCAGCTCTTTCATCAGGGTTAGACCGTTGGTGTCGTGACCGTTACGGTTGTTGGTACACCCAACTACCGCTACAATACCTTTGATGGCCCCCTGTTTTACGGCATCCAGCAGGGGATTCAGGCTGCCGCCCAGGGCTCCCAAAATGGATTCCACACCGAAACCGGTGACAACTTCAGACTGGTATTGGGGGATGAAGATATTATTCCCCCGTTGCTTGTAGGTCTCGATAGCCATTTTGACCAGTTCTTTGGCCTGTCCGGCGACCTTTTCCGGAGCATAATCAACATGGTCATCCACTCCGGCCATGCGCAGGATGCGGTCCACTGCCACCAGCTTGGTGTGGAAGCGGTCGGCTACATCCTTCAGGCCGGGGATGGAGCAGTTCATATCCATCATTACCAGGTCTATGGCGCCTGTCGCAATGAGGTATTCCTGGTTCAGCCAGTTACCGGACTGGGAGGCAAAGCCCTGGGCAGAGGTGTTCTGTCTCTGCATCAGTTCCTGACCGACACACATGGAACCGATAATATCTATGCCGGCAGCTCCGGCTTCCTTGGCCAGCTTAAGCATTTCCGGTGACTGGGCAGCCTGGAGCACTGCGGTGGCTACCAGGGGGACGTGGCCATGGGCTACGATATTTACCTTGGCAGGGTCGATGGCGCCCAGGTCAGCTTTGGTTTTGCTGATTTGGGGGCTGCCGAAGAGAATGTCCTGCATGGTAATCGTACCCACCAGGCCCATATAACCGGTGGCAATACCCAGGCGCAGGGCGGTCAGCAGCAGGTCTACCGGGTCGGTATTGATATTGCTCATGGTC